>CAZTKU010000018.1:0-26024 GCA_964614245.1 uncultured Ignavibacteriaceae bacterium | reverse complement strand
GGACGCAAAACTCGTGTCCGTGCCGCTCGCGGAGAAAACTTGTGCGTTGTAGATCGTGGCCGGCGAAAGACCCGTGAGAGCGACGGAATGCATCGTGACTTGAGCTGCAGTACCGGCCGTGCCGAGCTCGTATGATCGTGTCCGCCCGTATCGCACGAAACTCGATCCGGGCCGTTCGGTGTCCCAGTTGAGCGTCAGAGATGTTTGCGTGACGTCCGATTCATACGGCACAACAGCGATGATCGGTCCCGACGCAATAATGTCGCTCCTTGCACGCGGCTGAATCTGGTATCCCCCGACGTACGGCGCACTCGGCTTGAATTGCCCGACAATGCCGACGATGTCGAACTCCCCCTGTGGAGCGGATGTGCCGTCGATGTCCGTATCGACATCGATGCGTACAGCGACGGCGTCCAGACCCTCGACGAGCCGATACGTGGAGCTCGCGCCGCCGGATCCCCACGTCGGAATCGGTTGATTCGACTCATCCAGGATTCTCACTTTCGACAACCTCACGAGCGTACCCTCGTACTGTTCGACCCCGTCAACGCCGTCATCGGCGATCTGCAATGCGGCGACGAGGAGAGGCGCAACCTCGTTCCCACTCCCGTGGATCGTGTGAAGAGTGAGATGCTCGAGCTCGGTGAGCCCGTTGAAGTGCGCTATGGTCCCCGTGATCGTGACTTCGTCCCCGACAACGACCGAACTGACAAATGCGCTGTCAAAAACCGCGATGCCGCCGGAGAGGTCCTGAATGAAGGCAGGAGAACCGAATTGAGTTGAGACCGTGACAACTCCGCGCACGGTCACAAGCCTCTGCAAATGAATTGGAACACCGGTGATGTCATTTACCCTCACCTCCGCGATCGGACGGGGACTGCCGTACAGCAGCAATGTGGGAAGTGGGGAGATCAGCGCGGTCGAGTCACTTCCCGCCCCCGTTTCGATGCGAAAGGTAACGCTTATTGTTGTGTCGAGCGCAGAGAGCTTCGAGACGGCAACAACGACGCTGTCGCTGGCTCCGAGAGCAAGAGCTTTCACAATCAACATGTCGGCGCCCGCCACAACAATTCCCCGAGCGCCGCCGTAGACGGTAACATCGGTGCTGGCTTTCGACCACTCAAACGGCCACTGGTGAGGGATCTTGATACTCGTAACCGTCCCTGCAGAGTTCCCTCTCACGACAAACGTCAAAGCGACAGCGGTATCTGCTTTGAGCACCGCTGGTCTTATCTCTGCCGAGCCGATGCCCGCCAGAATCGAAGCTGCTGGCTCTTTGGGGCTCGCACTGTTTTGAGGGTTGATGGTAGATTGAAACACGAAATCCTTCGCGTTGTCGTTGGAGTCGTAGCCGTTACCCGCCTTCTCTTCTGGCCCGCCAGGACCCAAGGTCTCTTTCGTAGAAGTTGCTGACGCTTTTCGCTCGATGCTCGTTGTATTGCTTGGCGCGGGTGCCGGTCCGGTTCCTTCAAATTTGTTAGCGCTGGTACCATAACCAACGAACTCAACAACGTTTGGATCAGCAGCATTCGTTATGTTGAGCGTGTCGCTCACGAGTGCAACCTTAGCCCTTTCGGCGCTCAAGTTGATTGTCGGAGATGGAGGATTGGCATCCGGGGTCGGCAACGGAGTGGTCCCACCATTTCCTTGAGCGAGCTGAATGAGGAAGAAGCTTCGCGAGGCGATGGTGCCGGAGAAAATCGCCTTTGTTTGAAACACCCCTTGCGTTGAGTACGCTTGGTACTGGAGAGACCAATTGGTTATAACTACCGGCGAGCTCGTTGGATTGTATAGTTCAACAAAATCGTTCTTCCAGGTCGACCCGCTATTTCCTCCACCACCGTACACTTCACTGATCACGACATGATTGGCGTTCTGGCCGAGGAGCGGCAGCACGGGGAGGAATGGAAGAAAGACCACGCTAGGAAGGAATCGCATAGAAGGGTTCAGATTGTCACGCGCAAATTTACGAATATTCCAGATCAAAGCAAGGGAAATAGCCTTTCAGAGGATTGGTTTTGCGGCCTCCGTTCGGTATATTCCTGCACGTATGACCCGGGTTGCAGTTGGCGTTCTCCAAAAGGATGGAAAAATCCTTATCTGCCAGCGGAAGAAAGGCTCGCGCTACGGGCTGAAATGGGAATTCCCAGGCGGAAAGCTCGAGCCCGGCGAGACAATTCTTGAGTGCCTCAAGCGAGAACTTTTCGAGGAACTCTCCATCAGCGTCCGCGAAATTGACCGCGTGCAGACACAATCAACGTTTTACGAAGACGGCGGGATGTTCGAGGTGGCGTATTGCTTCGTGTCCCAATTCACCGGAGAAGCCCGCAATAACGCGTTCGAAGAGATCCGATGGGTAACAGTTCCCGAGTTGAGAACTTTGGACATCCTGGAAGGAAATAAAGCTTTTGTGGCGGCACTGGCTCAGGAATAAGTTTGGAGTCTTGAGTTTGAAGTTTGGAGTTTTGAAGTGGGAAGCGAAAATTGTAAATCACCCCTAAAGGCGCCAACCCGCCTTGCTAGCTCCAGATCGTCTGGCGGGGATGCGTCGGCGCGGAAGATCGTCAAGCGCGAGTCTCCGCCGAAGGCAGAGTCACCTTCACCCCGCAAAAACCGCAAGTCGGCAATCGAAAATCGCAAATCGAAAATTACTACTTCCATCCTCCGCTGGTACCGCAAGTTTGGCCGAGATCTTCCGTGGCGCGACGAACGTGATCCATATCGAGTCGTCGTCTCGGAAGTCATGCTCCAACAAACGCAAGTAAGCAGAGTTCTCCTCAAGTATCCACCATTTATCAAGCGTTTTCCCACTTTCCAGAAACTCGCCCGAGCCAAATCCTCCGATGCCATACGGTCGTGGCAAGGCATGGGATATAACAATCGCGTGCTGCGACTGCAGCATTTGGCCAGATCCGTCGCCCATCGGTTCGAGGGCAAGCTCCCGCGTGACATCGCTGAGCTTCAGAAACTTCCCGGCATCGGCCGCTATACGGCACACGCAATTTCTTGCTTCGCTTTTAGGAATCAGGTCCCTGTCGTTGACACGAACATCGCCCGCTTGCTTTCCCGCCTGTTTCCCAGAAAAATCGGCCCAATTTCTCACGAGCGGAAGAGCTCAAGGGAAGTGTGGCAAGTGGCTGAGTGGATCCTTCCCAAGCGCCGGGCGCCGGAATGGAATCAGGCGTTGATGGACCTTGGATCTACAATTTGCACTGCTCGCGCGCCGAAATGCGGAATTTGCCCGCTCAGGAACCAGTGTCCGAGCGCTCACAACATCCGGGAAGTGAAGATCGCATTCCCGACGCGCGAACCGGGCCGCGACGGAATACCGAATAGGATTTTTCGTGGCCGGGTCGTGGAGGCGCTCCGCAATCTGGATGGGCGAAAATCAATCCGGGTGAAAATCCTTGCCAGAAAGGTCAAGACTGATTACAGCAGAACCGACGATCGTTGGTTCGCCGGATTACTGCGAAACCTCGAACGCGATGGGCTCGTGAAACTCAGAACCAGCGCGTCAACCCTGCGCGCCTCTTTGCCTGACGAATGACGCCCCGGCCGAACAACGCACGTGAGAGGAAGCTGAGCCAGCTTCGCGAGCTCCACGCAACGAAGCGAGATGCTATCCGCCAGCGGTTGAGCGAGTTCTCGGAGATCGCGCCTTCGCAATACTTCTACGAGCTGATCTATTGCCTGATGACGCCGCAAACCAGTGCAGAGAACGCGGAGAGAGTTGTGCAGGAGCTGCGGCGCCTCTCGTTCCAGTCGCAGCCGATTGACCCTGAGCCGATCCTCCGTTACAAACGGAACTATATTCGTTTTCACAGAACGAAGTCCAGGCACCTCTTGTGGCTCAAGGAAGAATTCGCAAGGGTTCTGGAAGCTCTCGCGGCAGCGCGTTCTCCGGTTGAGCTCCGTGAGTGGCTTGTCGAGCACGTCAAGGGGCTCGGTTACAAGGAAGCGACGCACTTTCTTCGAAACATCGGCAGGAATGGCGGACTTGCGATCCTCGATCGCCATATCCTGAGAAACCTTCAACGCTACGGGGCTATCCGCTCCCTGCCAAAGTCGCTCTCACGAAAACGATACCTTTTGATCGAAGGCCGCTTCAAGATGTTTTCCGAACAGATCGATATCCCGGTGGACGAGCTTGACCTCCTCTTCTGGAGCATGGAGACGGGAGAAATAAGGAAGTGATGGTAGATTGCAGATTGTAGATTGTAAATTGAAAATTGCAGATTGAAAGTTGGTGGTTGCGCGTTTTCCGCGTCGCGCCGTTCTCTGGCGCGAAAGGTTGTATGTTCCGGGTGCTGTCAGAGAAATGTGTTTGCAGCCGCCGGAGGAAGGGCTTAGAAGCTCGCCAACGGCTTGATAGTCCGATAAGCAATGACCCGATGATTCAATCACTCTAGACATACGCTCACCCATGAAATTCCTCGTCATTGGAGCCGGGATGATGGGAAGTGCAGTGGCGTACGACCTCGCTCGATGCTCCGGCGTTGAGGGTGTGACGCTTGCCGACATTGATATCGCCCGCTGCAGGGAAGTCGCGCGGAGGATCGGCTCGACAAAGGTTCGCCCGGTCGCGCTCGACGTCAACTACTATGATCAGGTGATTGACGCGATGCGCGGGCACGATTGTGCGATCGGTGCCGTATCATTTCATCACAATTTCCTGCTCACGACGGCTGCCATCGAAGCACAGGTCCACTTCTGCGATCTCGGCGGGAACGATGAGATTGTTCACAAGCAGCTGAGCCTGAACGAGGGAGCGAAGAAAGCAGACATCGCTGTCATCCCAAACTGCGGTCTCGCCCCCGGACTGGCAAACATCCTCGCAGCGCGCGGTGCAGAACTCTTCGACACCGTTGATTCCATCCATCTGCGTGTCGGGGGTCTTCCGCAACATCCGAAGCCGCCACTCAACTACCAGCTCGTCTTCTCCACCGAGGGGTTGCTCAACGAATACACCGGGAAGTCGACCGTGTTGCGGAACGGGACACTGACTCAGGTTGATGCACTGAGTGAGACTGAGATGATCGAATTCCCGCCTCCTTTTGGGACACTGGAAGCGTTTCACACGTCTGGCGGCGTTTCGATGCTTCCGCAGATGTTCGCCGGCAAAGTGCGAGAGCTGGACTACAAGACAATTCGGTATCCTGGCCACTGTGAACGTTTCAAGACGCTGCTTGACCTCGGTTTCGGATCAAACGAACCCATTACCGTCGGTTCCAATGTTCTTACGGGCAAAGAGCTCTTCTCAGAATTGCTAAACAAGAAGCTTGAAAAAACTGGCAGGGATGTTGTCCTCCTGAGAGTATCGATACAAGGCATACGTGAGCGACGACTGCAGACGCTCACGTATAATGTCATTGATTTTTTTGACGAGAATGACAATATTACAGCAATGATGCGTATGACTGCGTTCCCAACTTCGGTCATTGCGAGCTTCATTCTTGATGGCAGAATAACCCTGAGGGGAGTGGCGACGCCGGAAATGTGCGTCCCCTTGCGTCCAACCATTGAAGAATTGAGAAGCCGGAGCATCAACGTGCTGGAACGCTGGTCGTAGCACGGGTTGTTGAGTCATCACTCCTCCTCAGCCTGACAACAGAGATGCCATATGGGTTCGACGCAACTCATGCTTGTCGTATTAGGACTTCTCCTCGTTGGCATCGCCATCTTCGTGGGAGTCTCGATGTTTCAAGCCAACGCCGTTGAGCACACACGGAATAGTATCATGAACGATCTGGGCAACTTTGCCGGACGAGCACGAGCCTTTTATTGGAAACCGCTGACACAGGGGGGAGGCGAAAAGAGCTTCAACGGTGTCACGATTCGCATGCTGTATCCCATGACAGAGAATCCTAACGCGCGCTACTACGTCGACGTTGCGAATGATGATGAGTGCGTGATTGTTGGTGTCGGCAAGGTAATCTCCGGCGACGACTCGATCCGCGTCCGCATTCGGGTCACGGAGCGGCGTAACATCATCGAGGTCATCAACTAACACGAATGCCGCAGCAGAACTCGTTTGACATCGTTTCCGAGGTGAACCTGCAAGAGGTCGACAACGCCCTCAACCAAGCTCGCAAAGAAATCATCCAGCGCTACGACTTCAAGGACTCCAAGACCCTCATCGAGTTCAACCAGAAGGAGAAGCAGATATCCGTTCAGACGCTCGATGAATTCCACCTCAAGAGCGCACTGGACGTCGTACAATCGAAGTTGGTGAAGCGTGGAGTCTCACTCAAAGCGGTTCGGTACGGCGGCATCGAACAAGCCGCGGGCGGAACGGTCCGGCAGTTGATCACGCTGCAGGTCGGCATCGGCAAGGATGATGCACGGACCGTTGTGAAGATGATCAAAGACTCTCGGATCAAGGTCCAGGCGCAAATCATGGACGATCAGATTCGTGTGAGCGGAAAAGATAAGGACGAGCTCCAAGCCGTCATCAAGATGCTTCGCGAATCCGACCTCCCATTCGCCATGCAATTCGTGAACTATCGATAGATGAAAATTCCGCGTTCGTGGGGTGTGTTTGGTGCCATCCTCGCTCTTCTCAGCCTCCTCCCATCCTTTTTCGTTCTTGCCCAGAAAACAACCATCAAGGTCGAGCTGGAAAGCCGACCCCCGTTCTATGTACGCTCGTACGACAGCGCCGGAGTCACCTATGTCTGCGTGAGCGACTTCGCAACGCTTCATCCCCTACCGTTCGTAACGAATCAGGCACGAAAGAAGATCGAGCTCCGACTCACGAACCACCGGATAAAGCTGACGGGAGGAAATCCGTACCTTGTTATCACGGATGTGAGTACCAATAGCTCTTCTGTTTACCAGCTCCCCGTCGATGTGCTCATTTTGGACAGCCTCTATTATATGCCCGCCACGCCGTTCTTCCGTCTGCTTGAGCGATTGTCCGTTTCCGGGCTTTCTTTCAACCCGGGCGCCCGCCTCGTCTCGAGAGAGCCAATCGCAGCAAGAACGCCGTTTGATATCACGGGCGTCGAAGTTGAGCAACGTCTGAACGGGTATCTCCTGACGATCAAGGCGAACCGTAAACTTGGCGATTTCGATGCATTCCTGAAACCCGACGGCTGGCTTTTCGTTACGATTGCCGATGCCACAGCCGACACAGTCGCCTTGCAGCGGTTCTCATCGCAAGGCGTCATCCGCCGGATTCTGACATTCCAGGCACCTACCTCGGTCCAGCTTACATTCCAGGTCTCTCCAGACATCACGCAGATCGATCCCATTCTGGAGGAAGGCACAAACAATCTGCTTGTCGCTCTTCACACGAAGCATGAGATCGAAAAGTCCGAGTTGGAGAGAAGGCGCCAGGAACAGATTCGTGAGAGGCTCGAAGGGGCACGAAGTCGGGCGAAGCTCGACGTGATCGTCATCGATCCCGGACATGGCGGAAAAGACCCCGGTACCATCGGCGTGCGGGGCACCTTGGAGAAGGATGTCGCACTTGGCGTCGGGCTGAAGCTCGGCAAGCTCATCGAGCGAAATCTGAAGGACGTCAAAGTTGTGTATACACGGCAGACCGATGTTTTTGTGGAGTTGTATCGGCGGACTCAGATGGCCAATGAGGCGAACGGGAAGCTCTTCGTGAGCATTCACTGTAACTCCACCGAACGGAAGCCATCGTCGGCAAATGGATTTGAGATCTACCTGCTGAGACCCGGGAAAACCGAGAGCGCCATTCGAATCGCAGAGCAGGAAAACTCGGCCGTCAAGTTGGAAGTGGGCTATCAGGACAGGTATAAGGAATTGACCGAGGAGAACTTCATTCTCGTCAGCATGCGTCAAAGCGCGTTTGTGAAGCACAGCGAGCAGTTCGCGGAGGTCGGGGCTGAAGCGATGGCCCGGCATCTCAAGATTCAGCACAGCGGTGTCAAGCAAGCCGGCTTCTATGTGCTCGTTGGCGCCTCAATGCCGAATGTTCTGGTGGAGGCGGGGTATCTTTCCAATCGAAAAGAGGAAAAGATCCTGAGGAGTACTCAAGGCCAACAGAATATCGCCGAAGCGCTGTTTCAAGGCATCAAGGAATACAAAGCAAAGTACGAACAGGCCCTTCAAGAAGGCCGCGCAAATGAGCGGAAAGAGAATTAACCTGAGCCAAAGGCTCCCGCCCGAACCGCGTTGGCGGGCATAAGCCTCTGGCTTAGAAGTCCCAGGAACCTTTTCTCCGACGGACTATGCAATCGGACTCGCGTTCTCCCAAAAGATCAGCGATCGGTTCTCGTACGGTGTGCACCTGAAGTATGCACGGCAGGACCTTGGCGACGCATGGGTCGCCGCAACAGGTTCCAACCTCACTGATCCAAATCTCGCCATCTCGTCGCGGCGCTACGCACACGACGGTCTCGCCCTGGATGTGGGCGCGTACTATGATTTCCTTTACAACGGGATTCGGTTCGGCGCAAGCCTCCAAAACATCTCGCGCGAGATACGTTATGAAAATGAGCCGTTCCCCATGCCTTTTGCCGTAAGCTTCGGCGCTACCATCGAGCCGCTTCGCTTCTTCACCGATGATCAGAACGATGTCTTTATCCTCAGCTTCGAGTCACGGCATCCGCGTGATTTCGACGAGAAGCTGAAACTCGGCGGGGAGTACCGTTTCCTCAATACCTTCGTTGCGCGCGTGGGGTACGCCACAAATTACGATGAACGCGGATTGATGGCTGGTGTAGGTGTGCGGTATCAAGTCGCCGGGCTCCCTGTTCGCGCGGACTACGCTTACCAGGCATTCGGCATCTTCGGCGCCGTCCATCATATTTCACTTGGTGTCAGTTACTAGAACGATAAGCCGTCACGCCTATGTCTACGACAATCATACCATATGCCGACAATGCCCGCGGCGAACTTCTTGACCTCTGGGCCGCCGCACTGCCACTGGATGCTATCACGGTTGACACGTTTGAAACACGCGTTCTCCTCGACGAGAACTTCGATCCAGAAACGTTCCTCCTTGCTCGAAGCGATGGCAGACTCGTCGGCTTCGTTCTCGGCGTGTATGCCAAACAGGTGGCGTTGGGGGATGCAGATCCGCAGGGCGATCGCTGCTGGATCACGGCCCTTGGGGTCCAACCACTCGTCTCCCTCAACGATGTCGGCGGACAATTGATCGGCGAAGTGGAGAAGCGATTCGCATCACGAGGTAAACGGGAATGCCGAGTCTCAAGCTATCCTCCCGGTTACTTCACTCCCGGAATTGACACGCACGCATACAGGCATATCCTGGATCTGTTTCTTGCCCATCGGTACGAGGTCTTTCACGAGGCTTTAAGTATGGATGCCTCGATTGTGCTGTTGACCGTTCCCGAGAAAACGAAGGAAATACAGAAGAATCTTCAGGCAGAGGGAATCGAGATCCGATCGTACCGCCGCACCGACCTTGTCCGATTCATGACCTTCCTCGAGAAGTCTATGCCTTCAGACTGGGTCCGCGTCGAACGGCGGAATCTGAGAAGGATCGTCGAGGGCGGGTTTCACGCCGAACAGGTCATGCTCGTGACGAAGGGGGAAGAAATCATCGGCTACTGCCAGTTCGAAGGCTCCCATTTCGGACCCTTCGGAGTGAGTGATCAGTACCAGGGGAGAGGCATTGGGACTGTTCTGCTTGCGCGGACGCTCGAGAGGATGCGACAGGAAGGCCACCATGATGCGTGGGTAATGTGGACAGATGACATCGCCGCAAAGGTGTACAGGAAGTTTGGATTCGACGAGACACGACGCTTCGCGCTCTTGAAGAAAACCTTGTAGGATCATATGCCGCCCGCTGGCCAGGGGTCGGCGATCCGGCGCAAGACAATCTCACAAATTCATTATTCCGGGAAAGTGGCACTCTCATGGCCAATCAACCCGAACGAACAATCCTCGCCGTGGGCGCCCACTGTGGTGACGTCGAAGTCACTTGTGGTGCCGTCCTCGCCAAACATCGCGAGGCCGGCGATCGAGTTGTCATCCTGCACCTTACCCTCGGTGAAGGCGGCAACCCGAGGATCACGCCGCAAGCCTACGGTAACCAGAAGCGACGCGAAGCCGAGGCAGCAGCAAAGGTTATCGGCGCCGAGGTGATCTTTGGCCCCTACAAAGACGGAGAGCTACCCAACAGTGAGGAAGCACGTCGCTACGTTGCTGACGTCATCCGCCAGGTGAAACCAACGCACATTGTCACGCACTGGCGCACAAGCATCCACAGAGACCATTCAACAACTCACGAGATTGTGAATGACGCAGTCCTGCTTGCGTCACTCGAGGGCTTCGTATCGAACCATCCGCGCCACCGGGGAGTCAAGGCGATCTGCTTCACGGAAAACTGGGAAGACCCGGAGAATTTCAAGCCGTATCTCTTCGTCGATATCACGGAGGAATTGTCGGTCTGGAAGGAATGTGTTACACAATACGAGTTCATCAAGGGCGGCATTTCTTCTTTCCCGTATTTCGATTACTACGAAGCGCTTGCCCGGGTCCGCGGCGCTGAAGCAGGCAAACGGTACGCAGTCGCGTTTGACATCGACCCCTTCGAGAAGAAGCGTATCGTTGATTTGCTCCCATGATCGAGACGCTCGAGAAAGCGAGTTTCACCATGTCGTACAGCATTCGACAGTACCAGGCCGAAGACGAGCATGACGTCGTTGCGCTTTGGAACCTCTGCCTGCCGCGCGATGAGATTTCCCTCAATACGTTTCGGCAAAAGGTAATTTTGGACTCCAACTTTGATTCTCGCGGCTGCTTTGTGGCTGTCGCAAGAAAGAAAATCGCCGGATTCCTGCTGAGCCTGTGTCGGCGCTATCCGTACTTTGACGTAGGCCTGGAAACGGGGCTAGGGTGGATCACCGCGTTCTTTGTCCACCCCGATTGGCGCCGGCAGTCCATCGCAAGCGATATGGTCGAGCGGGCTGAGAAATTTCTTGCTGAAGAGGGTGTGAAGGAAGTCCACGTGTCGGACTATACACCGAACTACTTCATCCCAGGCATTGATCTGGATGCCTATGCCGAAGCCCACCAGTTCCTGCGCGCCCGGGGCTATGAGAAGCTTCAAAGTGTCTACAGCATGGGCCGATCGCTGATCGATTTCTCGATCCCCAAGGAAATCAAGGACCGCTTTCACCAGCTCGAGGAGGCGGGTTACCGCATTACAGTTTTTGAGCCGCGCCATACGCTGAGACTGCTGGAATTCCTTCGCAAGAACTATCCGGGGGACCTGTTCCGCGTAGCGTTAGACCGTCTTCGAGAAAACCCCGAATGTGACGAGATTCTGGTCGCCCTCAAGGAGGACAAGGTCGTCGGCTTCAGCCATTTCATGGATGAGCGCTTTGGACCATTCGGCATTGACGAAGCCTACAGCGGACGCGGACTCGGCCCTATGCTCTACTATCACACCGTGGAGCAAATGAGGAAAAAGGGGAAACACAACCTCTGGCTCGCGTGGACGACCGGCCGCGCAAAGGATTTCTACCACAAGGTGGGTCTGAAAGTGCTTCGCCGACACGAGATCGTGAAGAAGACATTTGACTGAATCCCGAATAACCAAGATGACGAAGGCGATGCGAATACTGTGCGTTCTCTTGCCCCTTCTTCTCACCTCCCTTGCATCCGCGCAGCCGGTCCGCGTGGAAATCGATGCCGGGAGAACCATTCGGACGATTCATCCCTGGCTTTACGGCATTAACACGGCGCGGTGGGATGAGTCGCTCTTTCCGGGCCCGTCGAAGGAAATGCTTCTCTCAGCGGATCGTGATGCCATCGCCAAGATCAAAGCTTCCGGTATCACACTGTTGAAGTACCCCGGGGGAAATGATGCTGACCGCTACGTTTGGAACTCACCCGCCAACAACGCGACGGAGATGGACACCGACGAGTACATCGCCCTTTGTCGTGAGGTAGGAGCCGAGCCGTTCATCACGGTCAACTTCAACGAGCCATCTGAACTTGCGGCGGAATGGGTACGATACTGCAATATCGTTCGCGGGTACAATGTGAGACTCTGGGAAGTGGGAGATGAACAATGGGGAACGTGGGCTCGGGGTCACGCTCCTCCAGAGGAGTACGCGAAGAAATACATCGCATTTGTGAAGGCGATGCGCGCAGTCGACCCGAGCATCAAGGTCGCAACAAACGTCCCGCTCGGCCCACATCCGGAGAATTGGATCGAGCGCGTGTTCCGGGCTGCCGGCGACCACATCGACATGCTCACGTATACGATTTTTCCACAGCAGTGGGGTAAAGAAAACGACGACACGTTGTTCGCCACCGTCCCCAAGTTCAAAGAGCTCGTTCTCCAACTTCGCAGTGACGTCGAGCGCGTTGTGGGAAAAGAAAAGGCCAACTCCATCCTCTACATCAACGTCGGCTACAACTCCGTCAACCACTCCCCCGGGCTGCAGACGCTTCAGATCGTCAACGCGCTGTGGACAGCTGACATGTTGGGGACAATGGCTGAAGTCGGGACGGACATTGCCTGCTATTGGGCGCTGCACAACTTCTACCCACCGCGCGGCGGAGACTACGGGTATCTCTCCTCTGATGCCAGCAATACACCGAGGTACAGCTATTACGTTTTTCCGATGTTTGCGCATCGCTTCGGGAGGGAGCTTCTCTCAGTAACCTGCAGCGACCCGGCTCTCTCGGTTTACGGGAGCCGGACGGGCGAGGCGCTGTCGTTCGTCGTTATCAACAAGAACAAGAAGAACACCCGCAGTCTTGAAATCTCCCTCAAAAACTTCATTCCTCAACCAAGCGGAAAGATCTGGGTGCTCGACGAGAAACGGAAGCATGAGAGCCTGCCCGACCTGCGTATTGGCTTGGAAAGGTTTCCGCTGAAGGTTCCACCCTATTCGCTCACACTTGTGCAGGTCCTCGGGCGCGATTCAGTTGTTCCACCCGCAAACATCGGTTTGCTGGCGACGCCCAGTGCATCTTCGTCCTCAACCATCGGTCCTCACTTTACACCAAGCAGCGCGGTCGACGGGAAGATGTACACCCGATGGAGCTCCGCAGCGTGGACAAAATCCAACGGCGAAGAAACACAGTGGTTTCAACTCTCCTGGAAGCAGCCCCGGCGCATTACACACGTGAAAATCCACTGGGGTGAAACTTATGCCATGAACTATCTTCTCAAGGTCTCGGTGGATGGGAAGAGTTGGCAGTTGATTCGTGAGGTGACCAGTGGCGCAGGGGGACTTGAGGAACACGAGTTTCAACCGGTCAAGGCTCGATATCTGCGATTGGAGGGAAGAAGAGGAACAAGGGGAATCTCTGCTTACTCAATTCGCGAGATGGAGGTTTTCGGAGAGTAAATATCGAACCTCAAAATCAGAATGTTGAAGTAGTGAGTTGTTCCACACTCCTTCGAGATTCGACATTCCCCGCCAAAGGCGGGTGCGCCCGCCTGAACGACGCAGTCGGGCAGGCCTCCGGCGCAGATATTCCACATTCCGCTCAGCCTGCACACAGTGAGCACGACGCGTATGACTGACAATCCATCCACCCTTCCTCAACGCCTGACATCGCTCGATGCCTTTCGAGGCTTCGCGATCGCCGGGATGCTGCTGGTCAATAACCCGGGAACGTGGGACCCAACGGTGGTTCCGCGGCTGTTGCTGCACGCGGAATGGCACGGCTGCACCTTCGCCGATCTGATCTTCCCTTTCTTTCTCTTTGCGGTTGGCATGGCCATGCCGTTCAGCGACGCCCGAAAACGCGAGCAAGGTGTTCCCTTTTGGAAATGTGTCCTCGTCGCGGCTCGACGCGCGGTCATCCTCTACCTCCTCGGCGCGTTCCTCAAATCGGCTTCCATCAACTTACCGGTGCTGCACTTCGGGATCCTGCAACGGATCGGCGTGCTCTATTTCGCGGTGTATCTCATCCTCCGTCTACGGGCGCAGTGGCAAGCAGCAGTCGCTGTGTCGATGTTGTTCATCTGGTGGGCGATTCTCGCGTTTGTGCAGGCTCCCGGGGTCATCCCGGGCTCGTTTGAGCGTGACGTTAATGCAGCACAATACCTCGACAGCTTCATCCTCGCTCCGGATGACAAAGAGACGATCATCAGCATGATTCCCGGCATTTCAACCGTTCTCTTCGGCGTGCTCGCGGGCAGATATCTCCAGCAGCGGAAAGATCACGCATCGGTCATGCGCATGCTTGCGATCGGTGCTGCGGCTGGAATCATCATCGGGCTGCTCTGGGACCTCATCGTTCCGCTCAACAAGATCCTCTGGACCTCGTCCTTTGCCGTCTATACGGCGGGTTGGTCGTGTCTGGTGTTTCTCCTCTTTTACTGGGTCATCGAGGTGCGAAAACTGTCGCGCCTCGGATTTCCGTTTGTCGTGTACGGGATGAATGCGATAACCCTGTATGTGGCGACGGGCTTGTTCGTCCGCTGGGTAATGCTCTCGTGGAAAGTACCGTGGGAAGGAACGATGACCTCCCTCACCGGATACTTCTACAGGACCTTTGCAAGCTTCGCGGGTCCAGGTCTCGGCTCGCTGGTTTACTCGACGATGATCATTCTGCTCGGATGGCTGCTCTGCTATTGGATGTACCATCGGAAGCTCTTTCTGAAAGTTTAGATGGTTGATGGAAGCCTCAAACGCATTTCGGCAGTCACAGATCGTCAAGACGGGTGCTGACCGCCTTTTCGCCGATGTCCCTGAGCTGATGAAGGACAAGAACGTCGGCATTCTTACAAACCAAACCGGTCGACTCTCCGACGGCCGTTCGATCGTTGACGCAGTCGCCGAATCGGGCCTCTGCCGGATCAAAGCTCTCTACGGGCCGGAACACGGCATCACCGGCGATACACCGGATGGCAAGATCGTCGAGCACGTGGATCATCCGCAGTATGGAGTCCCGGTCTATTCTCTCTACGGGAGGATCCACAAGCCGACAAAAAGCATGCTCGACGGAATCGATGTGCTTCTCTGTGACATCCAGGATGTCGGCGCCCGATTTTACACCTTCGTCTCCACCATTGCGTTGACTATGGAGGCTGCAGCGGAGAACGACATCCCGTTCGTCATCCTTGATCGGCCAAACCCGATCCGGGGAGTGGATTACGACGGGCCTGTTCGCGTCCCGTCGCTGAAATCGTTTGTCGGGTGGATGCCGATACCCGTGACGCACGGGCTTACCATTGGTGAGCTCGCTCGACTCTGGAACGAAGAGGGATGGCTTGGCACGGGAGATGCAAACGGGGCGAAAGCCAAGCTTGAGGTTGTCACATTATGTGGATGGAAACGCGATCTGTGGTTTGACGAGACAGGATTACCATGGGTGTCGCCCTCCCCGAACATGCGGGAGCTCGCAACCGCGATCGTCTATCCCGGCCTCTGCTTTGTGGAAGGAACGTCGATCTCCGAAGGCCGGGGCACGTCCTGCCCTTTTCAGATCGTCGGAGCGCCGTGGGCAGACCCCGAGAGGGTTCTAACGCACTTGAGCGGATTCAAGACTCCTGGCGTCACGTTCTCTCCTGAGGAATACACGCCGCGTGAAATCCCAGGTGCCGCAGTCCAACCCAAATATGAGGGGGTGCACTGCAAAGGCATCCGCATTGTGGTTACGGATCGTAACGCGGTCCGGCCTGTGCGGCTTGGCGTGGCTATCTTGGCAGCGTTTAAGCGTGCCCACCCTCATCAAACCGTGTTTCGCAACCGCCGATTTGATATCTTGACGGGAAACGCGAACGTGCGGCACCAACTGGATCAAAACGTTTCGCCGGATGAAATCTGCGGGGCATGGGCTGAGGAACTTGAAGGCTTTGGCCGAACCCGGGAGAAGTACTTGATGTATTGACACGGCGTGGGACAAGGATTCTTGTTTGTCCGTACTCGTCAGACAGGAATGCCTGCCTATCCACGACTGGTGGGACAAACATTCCTGTTTGTCCGTACTGGCTAGACAGGAATGCCCGCCTGCCCTTATTGTGCCTTTTGCGGCGGGCAGGTCTGACCTACTGTCTGTGCTGGAAATTCTCATCATGAATTTTCAAATCCTCGACTGGATCATCCTGCTGCTGTACCTGGGCGCTTCCCTCTTCATCGGCATTCGCGCCAGAAGATACGTCGAGAACATGGAGGGATATTTTGTAGCAGGTCGGAGGGTGAAAGTCGCACTCGGCTCAGCAACCCTCATCGCCACCGAGATCGGCGTCGTGACATTCATGTATTTTGGTGAACTCGGTTACGTGACCGGTCTTTCGTGCTTCGTTCTGGGACTGATCGGGTTCATCGGTTACTTCGTCATCGGTAAAACTGGATTCATCGTCTCGGGACTGCGCCGCTTGAGGGTGATCACGATCCCTGAGTTCTACGAGCTGCGCTACGGAAAGAACGTCCGCCTGCTCGGTGGTATCCTTCTGTTCCTCGGGGGGGTACTGAACATGGGCGTTTTTCTGAAGATGGATGGGATCTTTCTGACGGAGACCATGGGCTTCAGCCCCGACATCCTGTACATCGTCATGACGGTCATGCTTCTGATAGTCATCAGTTACACCGTGTTTGGCGGTATGTTCTCCGTGGTCATCACGGATTTCATGCAATTTGTGATCCTCACCCTCGGCATGTTCATTGCGACGATCTTTGTGCTGCTGCGCGTAAACATAGGCGAGATTGCGACGACCGTTGGAAAGCAGTTCGGAGAAGCGGGTGTCAACCCCATCATCAACCCGCGGTTTGGATGGATGTTCTTGATCTGGATGTTGATCGGGAGCGTCGCGATCTCAGCATTGAACCAGCCGGCGGTTTCCAAATCCTTCGCATCAGAGAGTCCGGTTGTCGGCAGGAAGGTGTTCCTTTACACCGGTATTACGCTCGCTGGTAGGTACATGATCCCGATGTTCTGGGGAGTAGCAGCGCTCGCAGTGTTCGGGCCCACTTTGAACCCGGCCACAGCCATGCCAAAGCTGCTTGGTGAAGTCATCCCTTCAGGACTGCTGGGATTGATGATCGCTGGAATGCTCGCCGCTTCCATGTCGACCTATAGTGCTTATCTGCTCGCCTGGAGTTCCGTCGCAACCAGGGACATTATTGCTCCGTTGAGTCGCAGAGAGCTAAGCGAGAGGACGACCATTCTGTTGAGCAGAATCATCTCCACGCTGATCGGGATCTTCATTCTGATCTTCGGGCTCTTCTACGAGCTTCCCGCAACGGCATTCCAATACATTGCCATCACGGGTGCGATGTACGCAGCGGGGGCATTCGGGTGTGTGGCGTTCGGGCTCTATTGGAAGCGGGCAAATATCGTTGGCGCCTACTGTTCACTCGCCTTCGGCGCCGTCGCACCAATCGCGTTCCTCATACTGGACCAGTTCAAGGCCTCGCTACCCGAGTCGATCTCTTTCCTTGTCGACGTCAACATTTCGGGATTTCTGAGTTTCCTTCTTGCCGTCTCAGGTATGATTCTCGGCTCACTGGTGAGTCAACGTACGCACCCGCCGATCGCACTCGAAGCCAAAAACCGCGATGGAGCTACGCGATGACTGACGCCGCACTTGTTTGGATCATCCTCTTTGCCATCTCGGCTCTCCTGTTCTTCGGCACGGCCGTGGTCATCACAGTGATCGGCATCAGGGATCTCAGAGACCTGCTCCAGAGATCGGAGACGAAGAAATAGGTCGACCGCAGCGCCGACACCTTTCCTCCCTGCCGGACGTTGTACTTACGAGTCTTGATTCATTTGCCATCTTTGAGCTAATTGAGACGGGAAATCACGTTTCTTCCAGTCGTTCACAATCAGTTTGATGGGATCGCAACATGTTCAGACAAGCATTGATAGTAGTCGCTGTCGTCCTTATGGCGAGATGGGACGCTCACGCTCAGATAAAGATTGCCAAGGTGGAGAAACTTCCGCTCGGGTCCTCCCATGAGTGGTCCCACCCTCAATTCTCCCCCAACGGCACCCAAATTTATTACACGACACTCGATGGGAACGGGATCTGGGAGTATTCCCTCCGCGCTCGGTCCAGCCGCTCCATTACGGCTGACGCGAAGTCCGGGACGGCGTTTGCCGTCTCTGCCGACGGCAAACAAGTTGTCTATCGCCGCACTTCGCTCGATCGCCGAGGACGCACTCGAAGGCAGGAGATCGTCTTGATGGATCTTGCCAGTCGGACAACATCCGTGATCGCATCGGGGACGGACCTTTCGGTGCCGACATTTGCGAACAACGCTCCCGTCTATTCCATTCGAACCGAAACGAGAAAACTCGCCAAGAGTCGAAGAGAAGGCGAGATCACGATCCTCGGCATCGAGGATACGAAGATCGCCATCAATAAGAGCGGGACGAAGGTTCTTCTCGATCCCTTCGGTAACGGCAGTTATGTCTGGCCCGTGCTGTCGCCGAACAAGCGGTGGATCGTTGCTTACGAAATGGACCGAGGTGCATTCGTGTGCGATCTCGATGGACGAATCTCGAGCAAACTCGGAAAGCGCGATGCGCCCTCCTGGACTCGTTCGGGAAAATGGATCGTGTATATGGATGACAGGGACGACGGGCATCAAACACTCTCATCAGACCTCTGGGCCATCACTCCTGACGGCAAATCGGTCGCTCAGCTTACCGCCACCGAAAGGATCCTGGAAATGTACCCGCAGTGCTCTCCGACGGAAAACAAGATCGTATGCAGCACTTTAGGTGGTGAGCTCTATTTGTTGAGCTACGAGGAGCGATGATGAGGCGATCTGGTATTCTTGTTTTGGTGGCTTTGCTGATCCCGGCGCTGGTTTTCGCCCAGCGCGCGGATCTTTCTGGCATCAAAATCTGTATTGATCCCGGTCACGGAGGTAACAATCCTGCAAATGACCGGCACGTGATACCAGATACCGGAACAGATTTTTGGGAGTCCGAAAGCAACTTCCAAAAAGCCCTGGTGCTGAGATCCCTCCTCGAAGCAAAAGGTGCATCGGTCATCCTCACGCGCAACACGAACAGCTACCCAAATGACGCAAACGAGCCCTCGCTGAGCGCACGGGTTGCTTTGGCAAACGCCAACAACGTCCACTGGTTTCACTCCATCCACAGCAATGCGACCGGATGGACCGTGAACAACACAGTCAATTATACCCTCATGTTGGTCCGAGAGAAACGACCCGGTGGTCCGGAAAGCGGCTCAGGGAACGGGTTGGGAATTCCTGAGACGCAGGAGGCCTGGGATATCTCTCTGATCATCGGACCCCAAATCAGTTCGAAGCTTCGGACGCAACGCTCCACACAATATCTTGACTGGACGTTCTACGGCGGAACCAACGGGGGCTTCAGCCTGGGCGTTCTGCGAGGTCTCTTGATGCCCGGTGAGCTTTCCGAGGGTTCCTTCCATGACTACTACCCGGAAACGCGACGGCTAATGAACAACAGCTACCGCAAAATGGAGGCGTACGCCATCCGCGAGGCGTTCCTCCGGTACTTCGGAGTTCCGGCTGATTCTTTGAGCATCGTCGCAGGCATCTTGTCCGAGCCGGGCACCGGGAAGCTCATCAACGAAAGTCGCGTTCGGTTGCTGCCGGAGAACATCATCTACAATGGCGACAGCTACAACAACGGATTCTACATGCTTGACAGCTTGAGTCCAGGATCACACACCGTGCGATTTGAGACGCCGGGCTTTGTGATCGACTCCGTGCAACTGAATCTAACAACCGGATCAATCACTTTCCGTGACAAGCAGAGCGAACCCCTTGCGGCGCCCGTCGTCGTCTCAAGCACACCGGCAAATAACGACACGACGTTTGCAGCATCGGATCAAGTAAAAATCGCATTTTCCAGAGTGATGGATACTGCTTCGGTGAGAGCGGCGTTTTCGATTTCGCCGATTGTGAGGGGAACCCTCGTGTGGTCAAACAACAGCACAAACCTCACCTTCAAGCCTGATTCAGTCGTCTTTCCCTTCAACACCGTGTTCGTTGTGCGTATCGAGGCGACCGCCCGCTCGGAAAGTGGACTCCTTCTCGATGGAAACGGCGATGGGAACCCTGGGGATCCATTCATACTCACATTCAAGACGCGCCCGGCAGATGTCTGGGTTCCACAGCTCATCTCAACTTCTACCCCATCCGGGGCGTTGCTCCGGTCACCGAATCAAGTCATAAACTTGACATTCGATGAGCCGCTGAATCCTGCCACCGTCACCACTACCAACATCGCCATTCAGGAAATTGGAGGTCCGGTTCTTTCCCGCACCCTCGAGTACTCAGAAGCCAACGGTCGGGGAGCGATCAATGTCTATCCGACGGGCGGATTGACACCCGCGAAGTCGTATCGCATTCGGGTGAGCGGCGTGTCTGATTTGTCCGGCAACGCGATCTCAGCTACGACGCCGTTGGTTTGGGAGTTTTCGGTTGCTGGATCGTCCTCTCAGTTTACAGCCATCGATGATTTCAACGGTTCCATCGGGGCCTGGAGCCAGCCGGCTCTTACGGATGGAACTGTCGGCATTGACAGTGCTACGTTTATTCGGGATTCCATCGCGACCCTACGCACAATTCCATCAAACTCAGGCTCAGCTCGTTTAGACTATCGTTGGAAGACCGCATCAGCAGATTGGCTGATTCGCATAGCACCTGTCGGCAGTGTCTCCCAGTCAATCGTGTGGAACAAAAAGAGTACCCGCCTGCAGGTCTACATCTCGGGTGACGCAAGCGGAGCGCTGTTTCGATTCGCGGTTGATGACAGCGTTGATGTTTTCCCGAATGGCAGGATAGAAAATCGCGAAGTCAGTCAGTGGAGAAGAATAGACTGGGCGGGGTGGCGACTGGTCGAATGGGCTCTAGAGAAAGACCAGCCCGGATGGTGGACTGGGAATGGAAAGCTCGAAGGCACACTTCGATTCAATAGTCTGCAGCTAAAGTACGACCCGGATTCCAGCAAGCCTTCCGGTCGCCTCTGCTTCGATCAACTTCAGCTCGCAAAAGGACCTGACACGGCAGTTGTGCGACCACCAGCGTCAATCCCACAATCCGTCGCTCTGTATCAGAACTATCCAAATCCCTTCAATCCTGGGACGAGAATAGACTACGACATTGACCAGGAGGCCTTCGTGGCCCTGGAGGTTTTTGATCTCCTGGGGCGTCGTATCCGTACGCTAGCATCGGCGTTGCACCAACCGGCGCACTTCAACCTGATATGGAATGGAAAAGATGACAGCGGGCAGGTAGTACCCTCCGGCATCTATCTGTATCAACTCAGGTCCGGCTCAACCGTGCTGACGAGGAAGATGCTCCTCCTCAAGTGAGACCGCCTGCGTCGAGAAACAACAAAGCCCATCTCCGGCCATGATGGGCTTTCTACTATCTACTTCTTACTTTTTACTTCCGACTTATTTACTCCACTACTTCTCACTGCACCACCAACACGGGAATTGCCAGCGCGTGACGTACCTTGGAAATCGACGCGCCGAAGATGAGATCCTTAAGCCAGCGATGCCTATGCCCTCCCATCACGAGCAGGTCGATACCGTTTTCCTGTGAGAGCTTGATGAGCTGTTGCGGAACGCGACCATACCCCAGCGCCGGAATCACCTCAATACCCAGCGTCCGGACCTGCTCGGCCAGCGCTTCGAGTTCGTCCTGATCATGCCGGGCTTCATCATCATAGGCCTCCTTACCGAACAATTGCCCGCTCACTCCTTCTACGATATGGAAAATATACATGGCTGCCCCGTGATGCTTGGCCAGCATTTGCGCGTGCGAGAGTACCTTGGCAGTCAGTACCCCGTAGTCAATTGCCACGCCGATCTTCGAATACGACTGGGGCACCAGCTCGATCTTTTCGGGAGCTGCCAGCGCGGGCTTCCTCCAGAACATCCACGATTTCGGTAACGAGATGTACATCAGCAGCAAACCACATCCAAGAGCAATCGGAACGATGGTGATCCAGAGCCAGAGAGCATTCGTTCCGGCACTTTCAATCCATTCCGATATCTGATTCACCAGCAGGTTGGCATTGAGGCTGATGATGACCGCCGCAGCGATCCATGCCAGTACTTTCACCCACCACTTGCTGGCAAAACTTCCCATCAGCGACCTGTCACTGGTGAATCGAATCAACGGGATGACGGCAAATGGGAGCTGCAAGCTAAGCACAACCTGACTGAGAATCAACAAATCATATGAGCCCTGGTCGCCTTTGAGCGAGATCACCGTGACCGCCGGTATGATGGCGATCAGGCGAGTGATCAGGCGCCGGAGATACGGCTGTATCCGGAGCCTGAGGAAGCCCTCCATCACGATTTGACCTGCCAGCGTACCCGTCAGTGTTGAGCTTTGGCCGGCCGCGATGAGTGCGATGCCGAACAGCATGCCTGCGAACGCCGTACCCAGGAGGGGCTCAAGGAGTTCGTGGGCCTGCTGAATTTGGGTCACGACGACGCCGTTCTTGAAGAACACCGCTGCTGAAACGATCAGAATCGCGGAATTGACAAAGAACGCCCCGTTCAGCGCAATTGCTGTGTCGGCCAGATTGTAGTTGCACGCCATTCGTTTACTCTCATGCGTCGCCCCGACCACGCGGGTCTGAACAAGTGCAGAATGGAGATAGAGATTGTGCGGCATCACGGTTGCGCCGAGCATGCCGATGGCAACATAGAGGCTCTCGGACGTCAGATGTGGAACGAAACCTGTCGCAACTTCACTCCACACGGGCTTTGCGAGGAACACCTCAATAATGAAGCAAACACCGATGGTAAGGACAAGCACGAGAATCAATGCTTCCATTTTCCGGATACCATATTGCTGGATCACGAGCAGCAACATCGTGTCAAAACCCGTGATCATGACGCCATAGATCAGCGGGAGTCCAAAGAGGAGATTCAAGCCAATTGCGGTCCCCAGGACTTCAGCAAGATCACACGCCGCGATGGCAATTTCGCACAAGACCCAGAGCACGTACGACACCGGTTTAGGATAATTCTCCCGGCAGGCCTGAGCGAGATCTCGTCCGGTGACGATACCCATGCGGGCGGAGAGAGTCTGCAGCAACACGGCCATCAGGTTGGACATCAGCAGCACCCAGATCAGCTGATATCCAAACCGGGCACCTCCTTCGAGGTCGGTCGCCCAATTGCCCGGATCCATGTAGCCGACGCTGACGAGATAGGCCGGGCCGACGAACGCCAGGAGCTTTTTCAGCACCCCGACATTCTTCGGGATGACGACGGTCTGATGAACCTCAGCGAGCGATACAGTGGAGTGTTCAGAGTGCGCGCTCATTCATGTCTCCTCCACAAAAATGTTCTTGGCGAGTTTGGAACTCACGAATTGCTCCTTCCTTCCAACCTCGACGCGCAACGAGCCGTCGAACGCGACGCGATCTTTGACTTTGATCTTCCTGCTTAGGGTGATTCCAAGCTTCGCTGCATATTGGAGAATTTCGGGGCTCGAGTCACTGACTCGCGCGACCGTGACCGTCGTGCCTGGCTCGACATCGGCAAGAGACAAGAGGGCGGCCTCTTCAATATCTCCTCCCGCGGTGGGAATGATGTGGCCGTGAGGATCTTTCCGGGGATATCCCAGCGCCTCATCGAGCCTTTGCTCAAGTCGCTCGGAGGTGATATGCTCCAACCGCTCAGCTTCTTCGTCGATCTCATCCCACGGATACTTCAACACTTCGGCTAGAAAGACCTCCCAAAGACGGTGACGACGGATAATGTGCAACGCTTTCATTCTCCCCTCGGCCGTCAACCCGACACCCTTGTACGGCGTATGGGTCACGCTCCCTTCGTCGGCGAGTTTCTTGATCATTTCCGTCACAGATGGCGGAGAAATCCTCAGTCGCTCGGACAACGAGGTCGTGGTGACTTTTCCTTCAGACTCCTGGAGCTTGTAGATGTTTTTCAGATAGTTTTCAACCTGTTCGCTTGGCATAGAACCCCCAACGTTTGGATATCAAGCGATGATGAGCAAGGAAACCTCCGGAACGTACGGACCCCTGGCGGAGCCAGCACCGACACAGTCGGTCTTCTATAGGATAACCGTAAGAATAAATTCGGCATGCCTAAATATATGCATCCCGCGGACGGTTGTCAAGCCTCATCCGTCTTGTTTCTCTCCCAACTTTCCGCAATATTCGACTTGACGTTCCCAAGAATAACACGGCCGCCAAACTGGATGACGAAAATCCTCGTTGTAGACGACGAGTCGTCCCTACGCGAACTCATTGTCTCTGCACTTCAGGGGGAAGGATTCGAAGTGCTGGAGGCTGGGGATGGGCTCAGCGGGATTGAAACTGCACGCAGGTCCTCGCCGGACCTCGTGATTTGCGACATTCTGATGCCTAACCTCGACGGCTATGGCACGCTGAAGGTATTGCGGGAGGACCCCTCTACGGCGACGATACCGTTCATTTTCCTCACTGGGAATACGGAACGCGGCACGATGCGCCAGGGCATGGATCTCGGAGCCGATGACTTCCTCACGAAACCTTTCGCCATTCCGGAGTTGCTCGCTGCTGTCCGTGCCCGACTCGAGAAGCAGCACACCGCTGTTCAGGAAACGGAGCGCAAGCTCGATGAGCTCCGAATCAATCTTACTCTCTCTCTCCCTCATGAGATCCGCACGCCGCTCAGCGGAATCATCGGCTTTGCCGAGGTCTTGCGGGACGATCATGCGAGCCTCAAGCCGACGGAAATCAGTGAGATGGCCGGCATCATACTGAAATCGGCCACACGTCTCGGTCACCTCGTAGAGAATTTCTTGACCTATGCACAGCTGGAACTGCTTTCGGCCGACCCGAAGAAGCGAGCGCTGATTCGCAAAGACACAACTGCGATGCTCGGTATGCATATTGAGGAGATGGCACGGAAGAAAGCAAAGGAATATGAGCGCCCAAACGATCTCGTGCTGAAAATCGCGGGCGGTGAGGCGGCAATTTCCAACCAGAACATGAAACGAATCGTTGACGAACTCCTCGACAACGCCTTCAAGTTCTCAACGGCAGGCGGATCGGTGGAAGCCACCATGGAACATGTGGGGCAACACCACGTGCTCACCATCTCCGACAAGGGGATTGGGATGGAGGCAAAACAGATTGCAGAGATCGGCGCATACCGGCAATTCAACCGGAAAAAGAATGAGCAGCAAGGTTCCGGTCTCGGCCTGGCAATTGCCAAACGTCTTGTAGAATTGCATGGTGGGACGCTCTCACTCCAAAGCGAGGTCGGCAAGGGGACAACGGTCGTCGTGAAACTCCGCACGGCGGACCCAGGCTAACACCCTCGCCTCCTCAACCATTCTCCACAACTTCCGGTCACTCACTCCTTCACCGGACGATCTCTGCGCTCGAAAATCTCATCCGACAATCCGACATTGACTCTGTAATTTGAGTATGTAACTGCGATGCTGCCGCTCCGCAACGGCCTCTGCATCTCATTCCATTGAGGTGACTCGGGCATATCGAGCTCGGTGCGCTTCGTGCTGTCCCGCGACACATTTTCAAAGGTTGCGTTCAACGTTTGCGGCAGCCAGTACTTACCATCTTCCAGCCCGTACGTGAACGCCAACCTCAAGAACCTCCCCTGATACGGGATGGTCTCCATCCTCGCAATGGTCCAGTTCGACGGCTCGATCCACAGCAGCATTTGCCGCGAGCGCGCCTTGGGATCTTTGGCTGTAAGCCGAAGCTTGTGGAGCTTCTTACCTTCGATAGTTTCCTCGCCCAGGACGACCGGGTTGTATCGTTCGCGCAAAAGAGATGGATTGACGACAATACCCTCCCGCGGCACCATCACGAAGTTCTGCGATGTGAGGTGGACTTTGTCAGGTTTCTTGAAGTACAGGGTTGCAGCCATTTTCGGCACGCGGACACGCTCCATGTTGACATCCGCCTCGATCGTCACGGTGAAATCCTGTATGTCCTCGGTGGTGCGCTCGATATTCTGCAGGATCTTGGAACCGCTCGGGACCTGCGCGAGGCCGCGCACGCCCACAGCGAGGTAGAGAACGATGCCGATGAGACAAAACCGCAGCTTCTTATTCATACCTTCATGTTCTCCATAAACGGCCTCCATTTATCCTCCGGCGAGGGAGGTG
>CAZTKU010000017.1:0-26092 GCA_964614245.1 uncultured Ignavibacteriaceae bacterium | reverse complement strand
GGTCATCAGCATTTGAACTAAGCCGATTCTTTCAACAGCCTCTTTCATCTGGATAAGGAGTCCTTTATGTCATCTCAGTCATCAAGTGAACCGCAGGCGCTGAGAAAACGTCTGGCAAGGTGGAGGGAATTTTTCTTCGCCCAGAAGTATCGGTTCGACTTAGGACAGTCATTTCTGGTCATCGTGAATTTCACCCTGCTGATTATCACGGCAAGCGACAAATTGCGGATCTTCTTCGGGATTCCGAGACTGGCATCGCTGCTCATCGTGATCGTCCCTATCGGCTTTATCGGCGTATGGATCTTCGGGTATTTCATGGACAAGGTTGTCCGAGCAGCACAGATGTCCGAACGTCAATCGATGAAGAGGAGCGAGGTGTGGTCCGAGCATAACGCTCAAATGGATCGGATCGAGCGGGCGCTCGAAGAGGTGAAGGAAATGCTCGAAGGTAAAGACAAAACGTAGTGCGTGCGATCGAAAGCTTTTTACGTCCCTCTTGAATCTTGAAGAAGCATGAAGGCAATCTCAGCGGATTTCACGAGATCTTCGATGAGCACAAACTCCTCAAACGTGTGTGGCTTTTGTGCGCCGATCCCCAAGTTGACAGCCGGAATTCCCTTGGCGTTGTATTCATTTGCGTCGCTTCCTCCTGTGTATCGAATTGGCTGCGGTTGCAGGCCGACGCCCCTGAGAGCGCTCTCCACATCTCGGATGATCGGAGAGTCGTGTGAGTGAACGTACGGTGGGAAATCCACCTTGGTCTCGAAGACGAGTTTTCCCTTTCCAGTTACCGCTTGCGAAAGTGTTCTCTCAATCAGTCCCAGCTGTTCCTGCATGCGTTTCGGAAAGAACGATCGAACCTCTCCCTCAATCTCAACTTTGTCAGGAACGACGTTTGTTGCTTCACCGCCCGAAATCTTTCCGATGTTGACCGTCAGATCCTGGTCAATCCTTCCGAGCTGAAGTTTTGCGATGCCCGCGCCGGCGAGCGCGATCGCATTCACACCCTCTTCTGGGGCAACACCGGCATGCGCAGCTTTGCCGACGAACCGAGCATTGAACAGCGAGAGACCCACACACTCGCGGATGTACACCCCGGGACGCCTTGAGCAGTCAAACACAAAGATTGACTGCACACCGTAGGGTGAAAGATCAATCGTGCTTGCTCCCAGGAGTCCAACCTCTTCAGCGATGGTGAACGCGACGAAGAAGTTCTTGCGGGGTAGCTTCTTTTCTGTCACGGCGAGCAAAAGATATGTAAGAACCGAGACACCGACTCTATTATCCGCACCGAGAATTGTCGTCCCATCTGAGGTTATCCTCACCTCTTCTCTCACGGGTTTGAGATTTGCGGTCGGGAGCACGGTGTCGAGGTGCGCCGTAAGCATGATCGCCGGCTGGCTGTCATTGAAACCCGGCGGAAAACAGAGCAGGTTGCCGGCGGTACCGTTCAGTCTGGTCCCGGCTGAATCTTCCAGAACACGGATCCCCGCGCCGCGAAGGACGGCACTGACTTCGTCGGCAATCTGGCGCTCCCGGAGTGAGAGTCCGTCGATCGTGGCAAACCTCGTGAAGAGATTGATGAGGCGTTCACGCTCGATAGGAGGGTACGACATGTTCATGCCTTCCGTTTGAGATTGGAAACGAGCAGCCGGTTCGCGGCCGATTACAGTTCACTGGCTGAGCACCCTGAGATAAGACTCGACGCTCCTGGCCAGGGCTTGCAGGTTGTATCCTCCTTCGAGAACGGAGACGATCCGGCCCCCGGAGTATTTCGAGCTGATGTCAGTGATGAGCTCAGTCATTTTCGCAAAGGAGTCCTCGGTGAGATTGATTTGAGCCAGCGGGTCGTCCGCGTGGGCATCAAATCCTGCCGAAATCATCACGAGTTGGGGCTGAAACTCGTGGAGGGCCGGCAGGATCTGTCCCTGGAATACGTCGAGGTAGTCTTTTTCCACGCTCCCGGCGCCCATTGGGCAATTCAGGGTATACCCCTCGCCTTTGCCTTCCCCTCGTTCGTTTGCTGCTCCGGTTCCCGGATAGTAAGGGTACTGATGAAGGCTGATGTAGAAAACCGATTTGTCTTCGTAGAAGATCTCCTGCGTGCCATTCCCGTGGTGGACATCCCAGTCGATGATCGCAACGCGCTCGACCCCGTATTTCTGCTGAGCGTAGCGTGCCCCAACAGCAATGTTGTTGAAGAGGCAAAACCCCATCACGGTCGAGGTTCCCGCGTGATGCCCCGGCGGCCTCACGGCACAAAAGGCGCTGCTCAGCTTGCCCGTCATCACCTCATCAACTCCTTGCAGCACCCCTCCGGCTGCCAGCAGCGCCACATCGTACGATTTTCTACAGACATGCGTATCGCCCCCGTCAAGGATTTGTTCACCTCCAAGGCAGCGAACTTTGATCATTGCCGAGTATCGCTCCGGGTGCACTTTGTGTATCTGTTCTAGAGGGGCCGGCTCAGGGCGGAGGTGTGACAGTCGGCGCCACAAGGGAGTGTTCAGAAGATGCTGTACGAGCGTCTCAAGGCGTCCAGGCCGCTCCGGGTGACCGATACCAGTATCATGCTTAAGGTAGTCGGGGTGGTAGATAAATCCTACAGTGCTCATAGGGGTATCGAGACCAAAGCGTCGAAGAAACCGATCGCGCGACTGAAAGAGCAGAGTGTTGAATCTGATCTCACAGGGCCTTCTGCAATGTACGCACGGCAAACCAGAATGAGAGCAGCAAAAACGCTCCAAAGCCGAGAGCTTCAAGCAGGAAAGTGGAGAACGTTCCCAGCCCTATCGTCAGGAAGCGCAGGGCATCAGTCTGCCACGTCAACGGATTCACCCTTGAGATTGCCCTGAGCCAGGACGGAACTTGATCAAGGGGATAGAACATGCTGCTCAAGAACATCAGCAAGAAGTACGCGACGTTGATGACGGTATTGAAGGTATCGTTGCGACGAATACGAAATGCCAAAATGGCGAGAAAGAAGAACCATCCCGCTGTTCCCAGCATCATCCCGATGAGTGCAAAGAGCAGCAGTTCCCACCGGATGTTGATTTCCAGGAGCAGGGTTCCCGCCGCAATGGTCAGCATGCATTGGACCACCGCCATCACACATTGAAAGAGAATTTTCCCGAGCAGAAACTGGCCTCTCGTCATGGGGTACGTGAGAAACTCATAGAAAATTCCGTTGTCGCGGTCGACGAAAAAGCCGTACGATTGGTTCATTGCGCTGCCAAAGGACGACATCGACAGCACGCCGCCAAGGAAAAAGGCGTTGTACGGCACAGTCGCTTCTCCGATCTTCAGACCGTGGCCAAGCGCCTTGTCGAACGCGACGCCGAACATCAGGAGGTAGAGCAGGGGGACGGCGAGATCAAAGAACAGCCACGTAGGGCTCGTCCTGCGGATGAGATATTCGCGATAGACGACTGCTAGTACTTCCCGCATCAGTCAATGCTCGCTTTCTTGTCGACAAGCTGAAGGAAAACGTCCTCGAGGCTGGCACTACTGATTTCGAAGTGCTGGAGCGATCCAGTCTGCTTCACGGCAGTGAGAACATCAAGAGCCGCCGTCGCCTCGCGCACGGTCACTTCGATGGTGTTGTTTTTGATGTCGACGTGGAGAGGCTCCCGCTCTTGAATGGTGCGAAGAACTTCCTGCGAAACAGTCTTCAACGAGAGAGTCAGGTACAAGAGCCGCAGGCTCATCGACTTGACATCCTCAACGCTGCCCCCGGCGATGATTCTCCCCCGATTGACGATCGCAACGGCATCGCAGAGTTCCTCGGCTTCGTCCAAGATGTGCGTTGTCAGAACGAATGTTCTTCCCTTACGCGCGTTTTCCTTTATCGCCTCAATGGTCGCTCGCTTGTTGAACGCGTCCATACCCGTAGTGGCTTCATCCAGAAAAACGATCGGCTTGTCTATCATGAACGTCTTTGCCACCTGCACGCGCCGCTTCAGCCCGCCGCTGAGATCCAATCCCTTTTCGTTGAGATACTCCCGAAGGCCGAAGAGTTCCGTCACGCGGTTTGTCCGCTCTTCAATCTCCTTTGACGTCATGCCGTGGAATCTCCCGAAGGTGCGGAAGTTGTTTCTCACCGATAGATACAGCTCGACAGCGTTCTCCTGAACGACAACGCAGATCTGCCTGCGCACACCGAGGGGATCAGCAACGACATCATGCCCCAGTATCCGTGCGGTGCCGGACGTTGGTGCGAGCAGGGTCGTCAGAATCTTGATCGTGGTGGTTTTCCCGGCGCCGTTCGGGCCGAGGAGACCGAAGATTTCTCCCCGTCGAACTTCGAAGGAGACGCCGTCAACGGCCCTCACGGGTCCGTGATGCCTCTTCTGAAATGTTCTTACAAGGTCGTGAACCTCGATTGCAGTGTCCAGCACGTGCGTCGCGAATTGAATGAAGTTGTGAATGAAGAAATGCAGTGTGAGTGCCAATCTAACAATTTCTTTTTCATTTTTCATGATGAATGTTGAAGGAGTTTTGCATTTCGGTTCCGTGCTGTTTATATTCAGTGTCCAGCCGAGGCAATTGTCGCGGTCAAGTCCAACAATGGAGCGATTCCCTGGAGTGCTCGAGAGTGTTCACATCACACATCACGATTAAAACTCCTCCTCATTTCAGCTTCTGGCGAACCGTCTACAGCCACGGATGGTGTGCCCTTGCCCCTTTCCGGGTCAACAAGGAGAACCAGACATTCTCTCGGCTCCTTGCGCTCAAGGATGGATCTCTTGCTTCCTGCACGCTCTCGGATGATGCTGCGGTTGTTTCCGTGAGCATTCAAAGTGAAAAGAAGGTCAGCCTGACTGCGCAAGCCGAGATCAGGTCGCAACTGAGCGAGAGCTTTCGATTGGCGGAAGATTTGTCGGAGTTCTATCGGGAAGCAAAGCTGCATCCTCACTATCGCTGGATCCCCGCGTCTGGCGCCGGGCGGATGCTGCGCGCGCCCACGGTCTTCGAGGATATCGTGAAAATGATCTGCACGACGAACTGCAGTTGGTCACTGACGGAGGTCATGATAGAGAACTTGACCGTCCTGGTCGGCAAGAAATTCGGCGATGGGGCCAGCAGCTTCCCGACCGCATATGCGATTGCGGGACTTTCGGAGTCCTTCGTACGGAAACACATCCGGGCAGGCTACCGTTCTCCGTATTTGATCGAGCTTGCTGAGCGCGTCGCTGGCGGCAAGCTCGATATTGAGTCGTGGCGGACGTCTGAGCTGCCTACGGACGAGCTCTTCAAGCAAGTTCAATCAGTGAAGGGGGTGGGCGAGTACGCCGCTGGGAACCTCTTGAAGCTCCTCGGGCGATATGACTACCTCGGTCTTGATTCGTGGGTCCGTGCAAGGTTCTTTGAGCTCCACAAGAAAGGTCCGCATGTGAGTGATAAGACGATTGAAAAGCACTACGCGCAGTTTGGGAAATGGAGAGGTTTATTTTTCTGGCTGGAGATGACGAGACACTGGTTAGATCACAAGTTTCCGTTCTGAGATGCTGATTGATCTCGTTCACAGATTCGTCCGCCCGACATTCCGGCACCTGGGCATGGAAAGCAAATTTATCGAGACCAAATCATGCCATCTGCACTACTTTGAGTATCCACATCCCAGCCCAAAGGGGACCATCGTGCTCGTTCATGGATTGGGGACATCATCGAGCACGTGGCTGAAGGTTCTCCCTGTCCTGATCAGGAACCACCGCGTCATTGCTCTGGACTTGCCGGGATTTGGATTTTCGGATTTGAAATCCGGGAAATCCTTCTGTTCGCTCAGCGAGCATCGGGCAGCGCTCACGACCCTTGTCGATTACGCCGTACAAGACGCATTCACGCTCGTGGGTCAATCATTTGGGGGCTGGATCTGCGTACAATATGCGGCGGAGCATCCCCAAAGGGTGGAACACCTCATTCTCATCAACACGGCGGGGATCTACTATCGCGGTGTTGAGTTTCTGCGCGAGATCTTCACCATCGAAACGGTGGCGGACACGCGAAGGTTGCTGAATGCGCTGTGGTATCGGTATCCTTGGTATTTCAAGCCGTTCACGAGAGCCATCTTTCGGGAACTCTCACATCGCAACATGAACGACATCGTCAATTCGATTGAGGCAAAGGATTTTCTGACGGAGGAGTTGTCTCAACTGAGAACACCGGTGAGCGTTATCTGGGGGAAGGAGGACAAAGCCATTTCTTGGGTGGCGGTGGATGTCATCAAGAGACTTGCGCCGCAAAGCAACGTCTACTTCATCGATCGGTGCGGCCACGTTCCCCAGCTCGAGAGGCCGGAAGAAGTGAAAAGAATCTTGAGTTCTATCTTGCTGAAAGGTGCGCGTGAGCTGGGTTGATGATGTGAAAGCCGAACTTGCGGGGGCGAGCGAGGCGGAAGAAAGCGGAAATGCAGGAAAGGCGCGAACGTCGGCGCGGCGGGCAGTGGGATGTGCTATCTCAGAACTTCAGAGGTGTTTTCCTCAAGAGAGGTATGGTGGAGATACTCTTCAGCAGCTACGTTCATTTGCGGATGATGCCACGCTGCCCGAAGAGGTGCAACGCGCGGCATTCAGACTTCAATCAAAAATCTCCGCAGACTTCAAGTCCCCATCGGTGAATCCAATTGCTGATGCGATGACGATCATCGAGTTCATTCGACGGCGGCTGAGCTAGTCTCTACAGGCCTTCGGCAGCCATGTAGTCGTCGATGTCGTATCGTATGTTCTCGTCCCTGCCAGGCTCGGCTTCCTTGATCTTCCTCAGAAGCAAGAAGGGGACCGCGACGACAGTCGTGAGAAGCAAGAATCCGGTAAGAAGCGTGAAGCGTTTCAAGGGAACCCCATTTAGTTAAGTGGAACGATTATCTCTCTATGCCACATCGCAATGACGGCGACAGAGAACCAGCTCTGCTCATCCATCTGCTCTAATAACATGCGCTCGAACTCCTCCCGTTCCCTCTCCGCAAGCTTTCGATATGTGTACTTGATTGCCATGCGTTCTCCGTCTTGATAAAGACTACGAAAAAGGAGCCCAGAGGTTTGTACTGCCAGTCACACACCTGGCGTTCAGATACAAAACCCCCGGTCTTGGACCGGGGGCTCGAAGGTTCCGAGAACCAATGCTCCCTCCCAACCTAGCTACCTCTCAATCCGGCTCTCACGCCCTTTCGCAGATTCCCGTTTATTGGACAATGTAGGGAATTCCCCAAATCTGTGTTGAAAACGGGGCAACATCATCATAGAGCGATCCCCGCGTTACGGCGTCGACGAGAACGGTGTGGCGTCCGACGATATGCCCAGCCCAGGAGTATTCGAATACCCGCTCGTAGAGATCGCCCGCCTGAATCTGCGAAACCAGTCTCATACGGACGTGCAGCGCCTTCACGCGATGCTCGGGGCCGATGACCAGCAACATGATCGGCCGATGGATGGAGACCCAATCGGTATTAGAGTCCGCGCTCGTGAGCGTCAGGCGAACCTTGACGGGCTGGCTGGTTCCCAGGGTCAGAAGCGGACGCGGGCCAGGCCGGTTCAATCTGAAGAAATAGTCAGTCGGCTCGGTGATGGCATAGGTGTCATTCCCGACCGTGACTTCAATGCTCTTGATCGTCAATTCGGAACCCTCCGTGCCTCCTTTCACTCCGGAAATTTCGCTAGGTTTCCACCCTCGATCTGGATCGCCGGTCCGACCCTGACGGTAGAATTTCACTTTGCGGGTCATCACATTTGTGAAAGGTTTCGTTATCTTCACCGCGCTATCCCTCACGCTGGTTCCGGTCAAGATAATCACGTCCCCCTTGATGGTATGGGTGACCGTCGCCACGACCGTTGTATCATCCACACTCTCGAACTGGGTGTCGAGAGTCTTGCCGGTGACCCTTCGCCCCCACGCGATGGGAGTAATGGGGCTTGCCGTTTTCCCCATTGAGGAACCGAAGGAAACGACATCCCCATCATCCAATGTGTAGGGAACGCTTGTGAGCAGCGGATCTTCAAGGATCATGTTTCTCATTGTTGCGACGTCTCTGTCGTCGAGCGTTCCCTCCGGTCCCGTAACTGACTTTGAGCAACCGGAAAGAAGCATTCCCGTCATCAAAAGAGACATCGCACCTGCCGCCAACACATCCCTCCTCATGATACCCTCCTTACATTAGTTGTGAGAAATCGATCTGCCGCATGTCTTTGACTCAGGTGGCTCCAACCGGTTTAACGGCTGTTTCGACTTGCGCTGCGACTTCACAAAAGGCACCTGGGTTCGGCAGATGACTGAGCTCCATACGCCGAACGGAGCACGGCGATACCAGGAGAAGTTGCATAATTGAGAACACCGCTGGCCGATTGTGCTCCTTTCGCCGAAAGAGGGACTGAAGGGAAAAAAGAACTGCCTCTTTTGTGAGCTTTTCGGAAATTCTTGCGATGAGATGTGGCCGTACTCACAGCCATGTTTCATCTTGACTTTCATCACATCAGCCGATATATTAATCGCCCAGCGGGTGTGGCACAAGGCAGTGGGTCACTCCGTTTGTCCAATCTCGCACAGTCCAGCTCTCTACACTCACCATTTCCATGGCAGAGGAATTCAGCTTCCTGCAGAATGTCCCCATTTTTGCTGACCTTGAGAGGGATGAGCTCATTAAGATCGAGAAGCTCGGTGTCCGCAAGAAGTACAAGAAAGGGAACATCGTCGTTCTCGAGCAGGAGATGGGCGCAGCCCTTTTCGTGATCGTTTCGGGCAAGGTTAAGATAGTCCGGACCGACGAGGACGGTCGCGAAGTCATCTTATCCATTTTCGGGCCTGGTGAGTTCTTTGGAGAGATGTCGCTGCTTGATGGTCTTGCGCGCTCGGCAAGCGTCGTGGCTCTCTCCAAGACCGAGCTCTTCATGATTCATCGGCGGGATTTCCTAAAACTATTGCACGAACATCCCCAAGTTGCTATCTCTCTCCTCGGCGAGCTCACCATGCGACTCCGCAAGGCGGACGGCCAAATCAAGAGCCTCTCATTGAAGGATGCTGCCGGTCGTGTTGCCAATGTGATTCTGATGCTGGCGGATGACATTGGCGTGTTCAGGAAGGGGAAAGTTGAGATTGATGAGTTGCCGTTGCAGCAAGACATGGCCAACATGGCCGGAACCTCGCGAGAAACGGTCTCGCGCATGATTCATCAATTTATTCGGGAAGGACACCTGCAGCTGAACGGAAATAAATTGACGATCAACGACTACGAAGAGTTCCGCAAACAGTATCTGTAGTCCACTCCATCGCTCCACGACACTCCGTGGGGGACCCCTCCGCTCCGGGTTGGCACCAATCGGGCGCTTCCAGGCGAAATCCCTTATGTCAAACCTACAACATACGAACGCATGGCACAGACGGTGGAGTCTGGGGACACGGGAGGCTCTCTTCATGCAGAGCGATCAGGTTTCCCCTCCTCAGCAGGGCGTGCTGATCTCCACACGCATACGACGCATTCGGATGGTGCGCTATCGCCTTATGAGCTGATACGACGAGCACATGAACTAGGACTTGCCGCGGTATCGATCACCGATCATGATAATGTCGGTGGCCTCGATGAAGCGATCGAATGGGGGACGAGCCTGGGAGTTGAAGTGATCACGGGTCTTGAGCTGAGCGTGACCCTGGGCGACAAAGATGTTCACCTCCTCGCTTACTTCATTGACCACAAGTACCAGGACTTGCTCGACTATCTGATCTTCTTTCGGCGAGAACGTCTCAAGCGTGCTGAACGCATCGTGCAGAAGCTGAACAAGCTCAATGTCCCGCTCAGGATTGAGTCGGTGCTCGATCAGGCGGGAGTTGGCTCGGTGGGCCGCCCGCACATTGCGAACGCTCTCCTCGATGAAGGGTTCATCGAGACGTACCATCAGGCGTTTGAAAGGTATATTGGATCTGGGGGGCCCGCGTTTGAGAAGAAATACCAGCTTACACCGGCCGATGCTTTCAAGCTTATCAACTCGGCGGGCGGGCTCTCATTCCTCGCTCATCCCGGAAAGTACACAAACGAGCTTGAGCTTTCGACGCTGATCAAGAACGGTCTCGACGGCATCGAGGTGGTCCATCCATCGCACGATGAGAAGCTGCAGGGGTACTACAAAGGGCTTGTGAATCAGTACTTCCTGCTCGAGAGCGGAGGTTCCGACTTCCACGGCGGAAAGAAGAACGACGACCACACGTTCGGTACCTACACGATCTCGATGCAGATTGTCGAGATCATGCGTAGCAGGCTTTTCTCCTGAATCACCGTGAACATCGGGCGGACAGTGCAGCAGACGAGGACGAGCGGCAAAGGGTATCGATTTGCAATTGTCGTGAGCCGCTTCAACATCTCGATCACGAAAAAGCTCCTTGACGGAGCGGTCGATTGCCTGAAAAGGCACGGCGTGAAGAAGGAGGATATGAGAATTTTCCCCTGCCCGGGCGCGTTTGAACTGCCGCAGGTTGCCAATGTGCTGTGTGGCTCGGGAAGTTGGGATGCAGTGATCTGTCTTGGTGCCGTTATCCGAGGAGAGACCCCTCATTTCGAATACGTCTCCTCTGAAGCTGCCCGAGGAATCCAGAAGGTCTCGTTGCGGCATTCGCTCCCCGTGACGTTCGGGGTTTTGACGACGGATACGAGGCAGCAGGCGCTCGCGAGGGCGGGGGGCAAACACGGGAACAAAGGCTGGGATGCGGCTCATGCTGCGCTGGAGATGGCGCACCTGTTTGAAGGATTGAGGAAACGACGGGGGTCTGCCTCGAAGAAGTAAGGTGGGGATGAGAAGGATCGATGAGTAGATCAGTAGTGTTGGTCTGTCTGGGTTTGGTGGTTGCACCCTCGACGACGGTGAGCCAGCAGAGCTCTCTCGACTTCGGTCGGTGGAAGAATTTTACCGACATGAAAGCAGCGCGCGGGGTCGTAGCGACACGAGAAAGTGTGTGGGTCGCGACCGTCGGCGGCTTGTTCCTCTACACTCCCTCCGCTGGTCAGTACACCAAGTTTACCATTTCCGAGGGCCTCAGCTCAAACGACCTCACCGCCGTGACCATTGACGCTTCAAATCGAGTCTGGGTCGGCGCGTCCGATGGATCGATGAACGTGTACGATCCCGCGAATCGCCAGTGGAAGGAGATTCGTGCAATCAAGGAAGCAGAGCGAATTCAAAAAGGGATTCGGACCTTCTTCGTCCGCGGGGATTCGCTCTTTATCGGGACCGAATTCGGGATCACCGTTTTCCTTTTGTCGCGCTTCGAATTCCGAGATACGTATGCCACGTTCGGGTTCCCAACTCAAGCCAAGATCAATGAGATCCTCCTCCACAGGAACCGCATCTGGGCTGCCACCGATCTCGGTGTAGTCTCCGCCCCCCTTAGTGCAACGAATCTTTCCTCGCCTACAGCTTGGTCCAGGTACGAAACAACGGAAGGTCTTCCGGCCAAGAACGCGACCTCGATCATAGCTTTCCGGGATACGATCATTGTTGGAACGACAAATGGCCTCGCGGCTTTCGATGGCAGCGTATTCCAGCCGTTGGGCCCCACAAGCGGCAAAGCGATTGTGGATATCGTCAGTCGCGCCAACGATATGCTCATGGTATGGAACGAGGGGCCGGGCTATTCCGTTGCGACCCTCTCTGGTACCTTTGCATCGCCGACTGTTCCTGCAACAAACTCGCAGACACTCGCGACAGCTGTTGCCCTTGAGCCGTCATCAACTGGTTTCTGGGTCGGCACGACGACGAGCGGAATCGCTCGATGGACAGGAACAAAATGGGAATACAGCGCGCCGAATGGACCACAATCGAATTTCTTCAGCAGTCTCGTCGTGGACGACGACGGGGTTCTTTGGGCTGCATCGGGGATCAGCGGTCGAGGTCAGGGTTTCTATCGCTACGATCCTGCTGCGCCTGACGGACAGCAATGGAAGAACTACACCGTCGCAGGCTACCCGGTTATGCAGACGAACGATTACTACAAGGTCTCGCTCGGGGTCAGCGGCTCACTCTGGGTCAGCTCGTGGGGGCGCGGTGCTCTGGAGGTGGTCGGAGATTCGATCACGCGAAGGTTGGATCAGAGCACGCAGCCGTCACTCGCTGGCTCCGTCCCTCAAAATCCGAGCTACGTTGTCATCGGCGGCATCGGGGTTGATTCGAAAGGGAGCACGTGGATTGTCAACCGCTCCGCAATCAATGGAAACCATCTCGCGCAAATCTTTGGCAAGGACTCGGCCCGATATCGTACATCTCCCTCCGAAGGCGTTTTCACCAACATCGTCGTCGACCGAAACAACACGAAGTGGCTTGCGAACGCCGAACCGGATAACAAGCCCGCCACTGGCCTGTTCTATTTCAATGAAGACACACTTGTCAGCGGAACCCGGTTCACGGGTGGCTGGGGCTGGATAACGCAGGGCGACGGATTGCCGAACAACAGCATCCTCTCGCTTGCCGTGGACCTCGAAGGCGATGTATGTGTGGGAACGGACATTGGAATGATCATCATCACGGAGCCGAGCAACCCGAAGGCGGCTGGTAAACTGAGCTCGTTCCCGCTGCGCGGCCAGAGTGTCCAAGCCATTGCCGTAGATGCAGTCGGTAACAAATGGGTTGGCACAAAAGAAGGGGTCATCGTCGTCACACCAGACGGCATACAGCTGCTGACGCAATACAGCGTCCTCTCAACTGCCGGCAAGCTTGTTGATGACGATGTTCGCTCCATCGCAATCGATCAGAGACGCGGCATCATCTATTTCGGTACGGAAAAAGGCCTTTCGAGTCTGGAGATAACCCCTGTCCAGACAGCCAGGAGTTTTTCGTCGTTAGAGATTGGTCCAAATCCGTATGTGATTCCCGGCAATCAGCCATTGACCATCCGTAATCTTGTACCCGAGAGCTCGGTGAAAATTGTCTCGGTTAACGGAACGCTCATTTCTGAGTTTCAGGCGCAGGGGGGCGGCCGGGCATTCTGGAATGGAAAGGACGTCACAGGCCAGCTGGTACCGTCAGGGGTGTATTTTGTCGTGGCATTTGCAGAAAACGGAAATCAGATCATCACGGGCAAAGTTGCCGTTGTAAGGAGGTGAGTGCGAGGAAGAAGCGAAGGAGAATAGCGCCCGCCTGATCGCCAAAGTCAGGCAGGGATTGCGGAATGCAGATTGCGGATCGAAGAGTCGGGACTTCGGAGCCTGAAGTATTTCGAACACCGGCCTCTGACCTGTAAACTCTAAACTGTCAACTTTTTCGGAAGGGAGGGTGTAACACCTTGGAAAACACGTATAAAGACGAAATCTTCACGAAGCGGGTGCGGGCCGGTAAGCGCACGTATTTCTTTGACGTGAAATCGACGAAGTCAGAGAAGGACTTCTACATTACGATTACCGAAAGCAAGCGCGTAGGAGAGGAGGAATACGAAAAGCACAAGATCTTCCTCTACAAAGAAGATTTCGAGAAATTCCGGGATGCATTGGATGAGACCGTAGACTACGTCCAAGGTAAGCTGCTCGTGCATCTCGAGCAGACCGCCGGAGAGGTAGTGGCAGAGAAGCCGATATAGTTGCTACCAGGTCTTCCTTGCAAAAAACGAAAGAGCCCGCGTACGTAGTGCGAGGGCTTTTTTGTTTACAGCACGAAGTCCGACATTTTTCCTTGACTCTCTACAACCTTCTGGCTATATTTCGACGCTTTTTTCTGTCAAAACCAGTCTTTTTTCAGCAAAAAGTGGATTTTTCCGGTATCCAACCGTATCGTTCTTTACAGTCTGATGCCGGAGATTTCGGGGGAAACCGGTGAGCGTGCTGCGAATCAACATCTCCAACCTCTCTGAGGGTACCCATCACCGTTCCCTCGAGGCAAGCCCGGAGGAGATTGGTCTCGATAACCGGTTCACGAAGACAATTCATCTTGAAGCCACGTTAGAAAAGACCAGCCGCCAGTTGTTCCTGCAGGTCGAGCTCAAGACAGGTGGCGTCTTTGCCTGTGATCGTTGTCTGGATGAGGTCGAAAAAGAGATCGTCACAACTTATCCTATGATGTACTTGACCGACGATCAAGGAGCGATCGGCAAGGACGTAGAGGAAGTCCAGGTCATTTCGCCGGATGCGAATCATATCGACCTCGATGAAGATGTTCGTCAATTTGCGATTCTCGCACTCCCGCAGAAAATGCTCTGCAGGGAAAACTGCGCAGGTCTGTGCCCGAATTGCGGCACGAATTTGAATCGAGCGACGTGCGACTGCCGTAAAGAGGAGGTCGATGCCCGCTGGGCTGGGTTGAAGGGTTTTTTGGAGAATTAGAGAACGAAATACTTGAAGAGTACTGTCAGCTAAAGGTCTTTATCCATGCCAAATCCAAAACGTCGCCACTCAAAAGCACGCGGGCGAAAGCGCCGCACGCATTACAAGGCAACTGCACCGGCAACTGGCGAATGCCCCAACTGCCACGAGCAGAAGCTTCTGCATAGAGCTTGTCCAAACTGCGGCTACTATAACGGTCGTTCCATCATCATTCCAAAAGAAGCGTAGACCTCCCGACTGGTATCATTATCCCGCTTTGTCCCCGACGAGGCGGGATTTTGTCTCTGATGCCGGGAGCTTCGAACCGATCATCTTAAGAGCAGCGGTATCAGCGTTGAATTTCTACACTTCAACACGAGATCAAATCCCTTGGGCCCAAGACTAAGAGTTGTGCTCGACGCGATGGGGGGAGACCACGCGCCGGTGAATGAGGTTGCGGGAGCCGTCCAGTCGCTGCGCCAGGCAAACAACGAGTTTGAGGTGATCCTCGTTGGCAAAGAGCAGGAGATCCGAAAGGAGCTGGGGGCTCAGGGTGGTCAAGGGCTCTCCTGTTCCGTCGTCAACGCTGATGAGGTTATAACGATGGACGATGCACCCACGGCTGCCCTCAAGCAGAAGAAGAACTCCTCGCTTGCCGTCGGAATGCAGCTGCACAAAGAAGGCAAGGCCGACGCATTCGCGAGCGTTGGAAATACGGGCGCGGTCCTTTCTGCTTCGACACTCATCCTCGGACGCATCCGGGGGGTGAGTAGACCCACCATTGGAGCGTTTTTCCCCTCAGAGACAGGTGTTTGCCTGCTCGTCGACGCAGGAACCAACGTCGACTGTCGCGCTCAGCACCTCTACGAATTTGCCATCATGGGGAGCATTTACGCGAAGAGGGTATTCAAGTATGAGAATCCCAAGGTGGCACTCCTCAACGTCGGCGAGGAGAAATCCAAGGGGACGGAGGTTGTCCAGGAAGCCTACAAGCTTCTTGAAGCGAGTAATTTGAACTTCATCGGAAATGTTGAGGGTCGGGATATCCTGAAGGGCAGGGCTCAAGTTGTCGTTTGTGACGGTTTTGTGGGCAATGTGGTGCTCAAATTCGGGGAGAGTATTCCCGCGTTTCTCAAGTCCCAGCTCAAACAGTACGCGGGAGGCAGCGTGCTGCGCAAGTTTTTGATAGGGATGGCACGGGGATCGCTCCGAGCTTCGCTTCGTGGTATGGACTATGAGGAATTCGGTGGCGTGCCCGTCCTCGGAGTGAACGGAGTGTCGATCATCGGTCACGGCAGCTCGAGTCCGAAGGCAATCAAGAATATGATCCTGAAGGCTGTGGAGGTGGCAAAGTCGCAACTCAACAAGTACATCGAGGAGGCAATGCAGGGCGCGCCAAAACCCGCTACGGGTAACGCAGCATTGGCGCCTGCACGGTAAATGACAACAATGGCAAAACGCACAGCGACAATTACCGCAGTCGGGCACTACGTCCCGGAGAAGGTGTTGACCAATTTTGATTTGGAGAAGATGGTTGACACCAACGATGAATGGATATGGACTCGGACAGGCATCCGCGAGCGTCGCATCTTGGAGCAAGGTGCATCATCGGACCTGGCGGCTGGTGCGATAGAAGCTCTGCTGGCCCGGCGGAAGATGCAGCCAACGGAAATCGAGATTATCATCGTCGCCACGGTGACTCCCGACATGTTTTTCCCCCCAACGGCTTGTGTCGTTCAGGATAAGATCGGCGCGAGTAACGCATGGGGATTTGATCTTTCCGCGGCGTGTTCCGGCTTCTTGTATGCCATCGTTGTGGGAGCTCAGTTTGTCGAAACCGGTGTCGCGTCGAAAGTGGTCGTGGTCGGTGCCGACAAGATGAGCAGCATCACGGACTACACGGATCGCAACAACTGCATTCTCTTTGGTGATGCCGGTGGGGCAGTGCTGCTTGAGCCGTCTGATGATCCGCAGTTCGGATTGCTCGACCACAAATTTTACTGTGACGGATCAGGCGGAGCGTTTCTCTATATGAAGGGTGGAGGGAGCTTGAATCCGCCGACGCACGAGACCGTAGACAAGCGCATGCACTTCATCTACCAAGACGGAAAAGCGGTCTTCAAAGTCGCGGTGAAGGGGATGGCGGATGTCTCCGCGGAAATCATGCAGCGCAACAACTTGACAGGCGACGATGTCGCTTGGCTCGTGCCGCATCAGGCAAACCTGCGGATCATCGACGCGACGGCCGATCGTATGGGGCTTGACCGCTCGAAGGTCATGATCAACATTGAAAAGTACGGCAACACCACGGCCGCGACGATTCCTCTTTGTCTTTCCGAGTGGTGGGAGCAGGGTAAGCTGAGGAGGGGACAAAAGATTGTCCTCTCGAGTTTCGGCGCGGGATATACGTGGGGGGCGGTGCTCATCAACTGGTCACTGGAGAACCCAACGAAGACGTGAGTTCTGCATGACGAAGATCGCGTTCGTTTTTCCGGGTCAAGGCTCACAGTACGTGGGGATGGGAAAGGATCTCTACGAGCAGAATCACGCGGCGAGAGAAATCTTCAGGCAAGCTGATTCGATTGTCGGATTTCCGCTGAGCGAGATTTGCTTCGGGGGTCCGGAAGAGGAGTTGAAGCAGACCAAGAACACACAACCGGCGATTTTCCTTCACAGCATCGTTCTTTCAAAACTCTACCGCGGTCAACCTGCTGCCATGGCTGCAGGCCATTCACTCGGTGAGTATTCAGCCCTGGTGTATGCTGGCGCGCTTGGCTTCGAAGATGCTCTGAAGCTCGTGCGGCTCCGCGGGGAGCTGATGCAGCAGGCGGGAATCGAACAGCCCGGAACGATGGCAGCTGTAGTTGGTCTCGAGCCGAATGTTGTCGGCGATGTCTGTTGTGAAGCATGGCCGACCGGAATCGTCCAGGCGGCAAACTTCAATTCTCCTGGTCAAGTTGTGATCTCCGGTTCTGCCGAAGGAGTGCGCAAGGCAATGGAGCTTGCGAAAGCGCGCGGTGCGAAGATGGTGAAAGAGCTTCCCGTCAGCGGGGCATTTCATTCGCCATTGATGGAATCGGCGCAAACCGGACTGAAGGTGGCGCTCGACAAGGCAAGCATTCGCGATGCATCAATTCCCGTGTACGCAAACGTGACAGCACAACCCGTCCAGAAAGCTGGGGAGATTCGAAACCTGCTTTTTCAGCAGTTGACAAGCCCGGTCCGTTGGGAAGAAACGGTGAACAACATGAGCACGGACGGCGCGACCACCTTTGTGGAAATCGGTCCCGGCAAGGTGCTGCAGGGCCTTGTCAGACGGACCCGGAATGATGTCGAAACGCGCGGGATCGAAAAGTTGGCTGATCTTGCCGGCTAGCGCGTCAAAAAGGCACATGGTGTTCTTGAGATAAGGTATCGTTGGAAAGCATGGGTTGGTTGACGGACAGGAAGGCGCTGGTTACTGGCGCGTCTCGCGGGATCGGGAAAGCGATTGCGCTCTTGATGGCCGAAGAGGGAGCAGATATCGCCTTCACGTACAGGAGCGACTCCGCCGCTGCCGACGAATCACTCAAGGCGATTCAAGCGAAGGGTGTGAGAGCAAGCGCGTATCAATCTGACGCGAAACATCTTGCTTCTACGGAGTGGGTAGTCAATGCCGTTGTCGAAGAGTTCGGACGGGTCGACATCCTCGTCAACAACGCAGGAATTACGCGGGATCGGTTGTTGGTTCGGATGAGCGAGGAGGATTGGGACGAGGTCATCGATACGAATTTGAAGAGCGCATACAACTTCTGCAAAGCGGTCTGGCGGCCAATGGTGTCGCAGCGCCGCGGTAAGATCATTAATGTCGCGTCTATCTCTGGAGTCATCGGGAACCCTGGACAAACGAACTACTCGGCCGCCAAATCAGGCATGATTGGCTTGACCAAGACTCTCGCGAAGGAGCTAGCAACTCGCAATATTCAGGTGAATGCAGTGGCGCCAGGGTTCGTTGCGACGGAAATGGTTGAACAGGTGGATGTGTCCCAGATGAGCGCGCTTTCGGCGTTGTTTCCGATCAAGTTGATTGCGCAGCCGGAAGAGATCGCGGAGCTTGTTCTGTTTTTTGCCTCGCCTGCTTCGGACTACATCACGGGTCAGGTTTTGCCCGGAATGTACGATTGATCGTGCGAGGGCCTTGCGCATCCAAAATGAAGAAGAATGAATTATGGCCGTTCTCGAAAATAAAGTAGCACTGATTACAGGCGGCGCGCGCGGCATTGGGAGAGCAATTGCTCTTGCATTTGCTTCTGAAGGTGCGCACGTTGCCTTTTCGGATATTGCGCTGGGAAGTGCGGCGCAGGAAGTGGTGGATCTTATTCGTGCGAAGGGTGTGAGAGCGATTGCCCTGCAGTCCGACGTGAGAGACTTTACCTCAACTCAGGGCGTGGTGGATTCCGTGATCAAGGAATTCCAGCGCATCGACATTCTGGTGAACAATGCCGGCATCACGAGGGATAATTTGCTCTTGCGGATGACAGAAGAGGACTGGGATCTTGTGATTGACACGAACCTGAAGGGCTCCTTTAACTACTGTCGCGCTGTGTCGAGGCATATGATGAGCCAACGCGAGGGGAAAATCATTAATATTTCTTCCATCGTGGGCGTGATTGGGAATCCGGGTCAGGTGAATTACTCTGCTTCGAAGGCAGGGGTGATCGGTCTGACAAAAACACTTGCAAAAGAGCTAGCTTCTCGCAACATTCAAGTCAATGCCGTCGCGCCGGGTTTTGTTGAGACTGCCATGACGGAGAAGCTCACGCCGCAGCAACGAGAGGCGCTCCTGAACATCATCCCGATGAAGAGGACAGCGCAGCCCGGGGAGATCGCGAGTGTTGTGGTGTTTCTCGCGTCGCCGGCAGCGAGATACATTACGGGTCAGGTATTGTGTGTTGACGGTGGAATTGCCATCTAGAGCTATTCGGATCACACTATTCACTATCATTCTTTGAAAGGAGTCATCGTATGGCAGACGTCGAGAAGAAGGTCAAAGAGATCATCGTCTCCAAGTTGGGTGTGGATGAGGCCCAGATCACGCACGCGGCGTCATTTACGAATGATCTGGGCGCGGACTCTCTGGATACAGTTGAGCTCGTGATGGAATTCGAAAAAGCGTTCAACATCCAGATACCCGACGAAGACGCGGAAAAGATCTCCACCGTCGGCGATGCGATCAACTATCTGAGTTCGAAGCTATCATAATCCTTCTTGTGTTGATGACGCGGGGGGCGACGATGAGACAAGTGTATCTCGCCGAGATTGCTTTGCCACGGCAACCAGGAACGAAGGACGAAGATCATGGCGTTTAACGGACGGAAGCGCAGAGTTGTAGTCACGGGGATGGGTGCGATCACCCCGGTGGGGTTGAATGTCGAAGAGTACTGGCGGAGCCTGCTCGCGGGCAGGAGTGGAGCTGCGCCGATCACGTATTTCGACGCGTCCATCTACGACACGAAGTTTGCCTGTGAGGTCAAGGGGTTTGACCCCCTGAAGTTCATGGACAGGAAACTTGCGCAGCGAACCGATCTCTTCACGCAATTCGCGCTGGCCGCCACGGAAATGGCCTTGAAAGATTCCGGATTAAATCTTGAAAAGGAAGATCGAGAACGCATCGGTGTCATCGCTGGTTCGGGCATTGGAGGGATGTGGACGTACCACAGGCAGCAGGAGACGGTGTGGCATTCTGGCGGCCCGCATCAGATTAGTCCGTTTTTCATTCCGATGATGATCTCGGACATCGCTCCAGGGCGTATCTCGATGCGGTATGGATTGAAAGGTCCGAACTATGCCACCACATCGGCATGCGCGACCTCTTCGCATGCCATTGGCGATGCATTTATCCTTATTCAGCGTGGTGACGCGGATGCCATGGTTGCCGGGGGAGCAGAGGCAGCCATCTGTCCGATGGGGATCGGCGGCTTCAACGCGATGAAGGCGATCTCTACCCGGAACGATACTCCGGAAAAAGCTAGCCGGCCGTTTGACAAGAATCGCGATGGGTTCGTGATGGGCGAAGGTTCGGGGATCCTCATCCTGGAAGAGTTGAGCCGTGCCGTGAAACGCGGCGCGAAGATCTATGCAGAGTTGATGGGCATCGGTTTCACAGGGGATGCCTACCACATTACCGAGCCCGCGCCGGGAGGCGAAGGGGCCGTTCGTTCGATGCGTCAAGCGATCAAAGATGCCGGGCTCGCTCCTGATGATGTTGACTACATTAACACGCACGGGACATCGACGCCCGTCGGCGACAAGTGCGAGACTGCGGCCATCAAGACGGTCTTTGGCGAGCGCGCCTACAAGATGGCTGTGAACTCCACGAAGTCCATGATCGGCCACCTGCTCGGCGCAGCCGGGGCTGCCGAAGCAATTGTTACCATTCTGTCGATCCACGAGAACAAAGTTCATCCAACAATCAATTTAGAAACGCCAGATCCCGAATGCGACCTCAATTACATTCCCAACTCCGCGCGGGATTGGAACATCAACGTTGCTATCAGTAACACGTTCGGGTTCGGTGGCCATAACGCCTCTCTCCTGTTTCGAAAATACCAAGCGTAGCAGCGTTTTGTGGCGGTTGGGGCGGAGTCGTGTGTGTCTAAGGCACTCGGTAAACTACTCAGCTGGTTCACTCCCCGTCGAGGTCGGCCCCGCGTCAGCGCAGACGTCAGGGCTCTGATTGCCGCGCTGGAAAGCAAAGGATTCGACTTCGATCGTTTCGAGCACATCATCGGGTATCACCCAAAGAACTGGTCTCTCTTTTTCGAATCACTCCTTCACCGTTCCTTCCTGCAGTACGTCGACGAACAGTGGAAATCGAACGAGCGTCTCGAATTCCTCGGCGACGCCGTTCTGAATTCTCTCGTCGCGGAACACCTGTACAACTCGTACGCTGCCATGGAAGAGGGGGACCTGACGAAGATCCGTTCGCGGCTCGTGAATCGCAAGACGCTTGCCCAACGTGCGAAGGATCTTCGTCTTCCCGATTTTTTGCTCCTAAGCTCCAGCGCTGTCCAATCGATCGATAGCGGCTCGGAATCGATCCTGTCCGATGCCTTCGAGGCAATTATCGGCGCCATTTACCTGGACGGCGGACTCACCGCGGCACGGGAGTTTGTGCAGCAGACGCTCCTGTCCAAATCTGGTGTCTTGAACACTGCGTTGACCGACGACAATTACAAGAGCGCGCTGCTGGAATATTCACAAGGGCGCTCCTTGGGTGCCCCGCACTACATGATCGTACGGGAAGATGGACCGGATCACGACCGGCGTTTCACCGTAGAGGTGTTCCTCGGATCAGAAAGTTATGGCATAGGGAGCGGCCGCAGCAAGAAGGATGCTGAGCAAGCTGCCGCCGCCCAAGCTCTGGAAAAAATCACCAACAATCATCCTGACACGACGTAGTCCTTGACCTATGAACAACTCACTTTTTGACGAAAACGATTTCCAGACACGACAGATCGGTCCGCGTGAGCGCGATCTGCACGAGATGCTCACAGCCATCGGGGTCAATTCGCTCGACGAGCTGATCGACCAGACTCTCCCCTCTTCCATTCACTTGAAGAAAACGCTCAACGTGCCGCCCCCCATCAGTGAGTACTCCTACCTGCAAGCACTCCGGGAAACCGCTCGAAGGAACAAGGTCTTGAAGTCCTACCTCGGGCAGGGTTACTACGCATGCATCACGCCGAGCGTAATTCAGCGAAACATTTTTGAGAATCCGGGTTGGTACACGCAGTACACCCCCTATCAGCCAGAGATTTCCCAGGGAAGGCTCGAAGCGCTGCTCAACTATCAGACCATGGTGATGGACATGACGGGCATGGAGGTGGCGAATGCTTCCCTGCTCGACGAGGGGACGGCCGCCTCGGAGGCTATGACGATGGTTCACAGCATTGTGAACAAACAAACCAATGGCTCACCGGCGGATAAGTTTTTTGTGTCCGATTCCTGTTCTGTCCAGACCGTCGACGTGATCAAGACTCGCGCATCGGCGATTGGAATTGAGGTCGTTGTCGGAGACCACAACTCGCAGAAGCTTGACAAATCGTTCTTCGGCGCCATCATCCAATATCCTGCAGAGAATGGATCGGTGAGTGACTATGGGAAGTTCATCGGGCAGGCGCATAGCAGTGGCGCACTCGTGATCGTAGCGTCCGATCTGTTGAGCCTGGCTCTGCTCAGGCCGCCGGGAGAATTCGACGCGGATATCGTGGTGGGGAATTCTCAACGCTTTGGCGTCCCGATGGGATACGGCGGCCCGCACGCAGGATTCTTCGCAACCAAGAATGCGTACATCCGGCAAATGCCGGGAAGGATCATCGGCGTCTCGATCGACTCCCACAACGACAAGGCGTACCGGATGACGCTGCAGACACGCGAACAGCACATACGCAGGGAGAAGGCGACATCCAACATTTGCACTGCGCAGGCTCTGCTGGCGATCATGGCCGGTATGTATGCGGTCTACCATGGTCCCGAAGGAATCAAAATGATCGCAACGCGTGTCCATGTTCTTGCTAGGATGCTCGAGAAGGAGTTGAACGAGCTTGGCTTTTCCCAACTCAATCGTGTCTATTTTGACACGCTGAGAATCGCTGCTGCAGACAGCGCCGTTGCTGCATCAATCCATCGCCTTGCGGTCGAGGGAGGATACAACCTCAGGGTGATCGATAAGAACCATGTCGGCATCGCTCTTGATGAGACCACAGGAATCGAAGATGTCATCAAGCTGAAAGAGGTCTTCGCAAAAGCGAAGGGTGGAGCGGCTCAATCGGTGGACCTCAAGAAGAAGTATGCTGGGCTCCAACCAGCCATCCCTGAGCCGTTTGTCCGCAAAAGCATGTATCTCCAGCACCCGATCTTCAACACCTATCATTCTGAAACGGAGATGATGCGGTACATCAAGAGCCTTGAGAACCGGGATCTCTCACTGGCGTATTCGATGATTCCACTTGGCTCGTGCACCATGAAGCTTAACGCCGCCACCGAGTTGATGCCGGTGAGCTGGCCGGAGTTTGCACATCTCCATCCCTTCATTCCTCTCGATCAAGCTCAGGGCTATCAGCAGATCTTCAAAGAACTTGAGGACACCCTGTGCGAAGTCAGTGGTCTGGCTGCCACCTCGCTGCAGCCAAATTCCGGAGCTCAGGGGGAGTTCACTGGATTGAAAGTGATTCGCGCGTATCAGCACGATCATGAACAAGGCCATAGAGACGTTGCCCTTATTCCGTCTTCGGCGCACGGGACAAATCCCGCCAGCGCGGTCATGGCCGGACTGAAAGTCATCGTGGTCAACTGCGATGACAAGGGGAATATTGACGTCGATGATCTTCGCGCAAAAGCCTCGGCGCACAAAGACGCACTTGCCGCACTCATGGTGACGTATCCTTCCACGCATGGGGTATTTGAAGAAGGGATTCGAGAGATCTGCGAGATTGTCCATCAGAACGGTGGACAAGTGTACATGGATGGCGCGAACCTCAACGCCCAGGTTGGGCTGACCAGCCCTGGCGTAATCGGCGCGGACGTTTGTCATATCAACCTGCATAAGACGTTTGGTATCCCGCACGGTGGTGGAGGCCCAGGGATGGGACCAATCTGCGTCGCTGCACACCTTAGACCGTACCTGCCGGGCCATTCCGTTATCAAGGTCGGTGGAAGCAAAGCGATCCACGCAGTAGCCTCTGCCCCATGGGGAAGCCCCAGTATCCTTCTCATTTCGTACGCCTACATCAAGATGTTGGGCGCCGAGGGTCTCGCTGCGGCAACAAAGTATGCGATTCTGAACGCGAATTATCTCAAGGCCCGGCTTGAGCGCGCGTATCCCGTGTTGTACCAGGGAAAGAACGGTCACATCGGTCACGAATTCATTCTGAACACAAAGCAGTTCAAAGAGGAATCGAACATTGAAGTGGAGGACATCGCCAAGCGGTTGATGGACTATGGGTTCCACGCGCCGACGGTTTCATTCCCGGTGCCGGGTACGTTGATGATTGAGCCCACGGAGAGCGAGCCGAAAGCGGAGCTTGATCGCTTTGCCGATGCGCTCATCGCGATTCGGAAGGAGATTCAGGAAATCATAGACGGGCATGCGGACAAGATGGATAATGTGCTGAAGAACGCGCCACACACTGCTTCCGAGACAATGAGCGATTCGTGGAAACACCCCTATTCACGGGCGAAGGCAGCGTTTCCGCTTCCATATCTGAGGCATCGGAAGTTCTGGCCTGCAGTTGGGCGGATCAACAGCACGTACGGCGACCGCAATATTGTTTGCTCCTGCCCGCCGATGGAGTCGTACGCTGAGACCACCGGTTAGCCGAAGAGATTGAGCAGTATGCCGATAGAAAACGCGGAGACAATTCGAAAAATCTTGGAGGAGACCAAAACAATTGCCGTGGTGGGTGCCTCACCGAAGCGCGGGCGTGACAGTGGAACGATTGCTCAATTCCTTATCGACAAAGGATACACCGTCATCCCTGTCAATCCACTTTACAAGGAAGTTCTGGGGCTGACGTGTTATCCGGATTTGAAGTCGATTCCAAAGAGGATCGACCTCGTGGATATCTTTCGTCGGTCTGAAGAAGTGGCTCCGATTGTCGAGGAGGCGATTGGAATCGGCGCGAAGATCGTCTGGATGCAACTCGGCGTTGTGAACCCCGGAGCCGCGGCTCGGGCCGAGCGAGCTGGACTGAAGGTCATCATGGATCGTTGCATTGCGATTGAGTATCGACATCTTATAGGGTAACAGAATCGGAACACCATTGCATGCCCCTTCCATGAAGGCGGAAGGGGTTTTGCGTGTACCGGGCGTCCATGTTGAAGTGCCCATGTGCGTGGAGCGCGAATGATAAAGAAGGATCGTATGAGCCGTGCGTTGTTGATTGGCGTCTCGTTGTCTTGCCTCTGCACAACGGTTGAGGCGCAAGAGGTGGTGGACACCGGACTCGTTGTGAACAAGATCGTTCTGATCGGCAACGAGACGACCAAGGATCACGTGATTCTGCGAGAGATGACGCTAAAGGTCGGCGCTCCGTTAACGGCTGCTTCAATCGAGCAGGATCAGAACCGGATTTACAGTCTTCAGCTGTTCAATCGCGTGGAGATTGACTATACCGCGGAAGGCAAGCAGGCCACGGTTTTTGTTCGCGTGTCCGAGCGGTGGTATATTTTTCCCGTACCTGTGCTTGGATTCAAGTATCGGGACACGAAGAAGTTCTACTATGGTGCAGGGCTGATCCACCAGAATTTCCGAGGTCGAAATGAGAAAATCGTTGCATCATTTGCGCTTGGATTTGACCGTTGGATCAGTCTGGCCTACCAGAATCCAAAAGTCACCTCCGACGACGACATCTTCTTCGGCAGCCACATAGGCTACAGCCACGTCCAAAACCAGAACGTCGAACAAGGACTGTACGATCAACGGGTCTACGGCGCGGACATGAACCTTGGCAAGAGAATCGGACTCTACACAACCGTGCTCGGCATTCTTGGGTATGACCAGTGGAATATCTCCGATCCCCAGGAAGGACGGACAGCATCGAACAGCGGCATCGACAAGTTTCTCTCGCTCGGATTGCGATATTTTCTCGATACGCGCGACATCAGGGAGTATCCGACGGCGGGCTACCTGACGTCGCTGTCTGCGACAAAAATGGGATTCGGCGATTCGCAGGTCGACCTTTTCCGCTACCGGGTTGATCTCCGGGGCTATCAACCGTTGGGGGCTGATCTTTCCTTATGTGGGAGGACGTTCGGGAGTTTTGTGAGCGGTGGGGTGGTCCCCGCATA
>CAZTKU010000016.1:0-26634 GCA_964614245.1 uncultured Ignavibacteriaceae bacterium | reverse complement strand
CCGCCTCCATGCCGGAGATCTTGCCGCGACGGCTTGAGAGATCGCCCATCACATCACCCATATACTCGTCCGGCACGATCACCTCCACCTCATTGATCGGCTCCAGGATCACAGGCCTTCCCTCGAGGAATCCCTTCTTGAACGCCATCATCCCCGCGATCTTGAACGAGAGCTCATCAGAGTCCACCGAGTGACTCGACCCGTCGAAGACGGTGACTTTGATATCCACGACTTCGTAACCGGCCTGCACTCCTTTCTGCAGCGCTTCAACGACTCCCTTCTCGACGGCAGGGATGAAGCGAGTCGGCACGACCCCGCCGACCACGGCGTCTTCAAACTCAAATCCCGTACCGCGCGGCTTCGGCTCAAGCTTGAGGTAGACGTGACCGAACTGGCCGCGACCACCGGTTTGTTTCTTGTGTTTGTACTCCGACGAGGGAACCGTTGCCTTGATGGTCTCCTTGTAGGGAATCTTCGGCTCGGCGAGCTCGACGTCAACGCCATACTTCTCCTTCAGCCGCTTCGTGACGATCAAGAGATGCAGCTCTCCCTGTCCCGCGATGACGGTCTGGCTGAGCTGACCATCGACCTGGACAAGGAACGTCGGATCTTCCTCGTGAAGGTAGTGCAGACCGGTCGCAATCTTATCCTCATCCCCCTTTGCCTTGGAGTGGATCGCCATGCGAATGACAGGCTCGGGGAAATCGATCGGCGTGTAGAGAATGGGAAAACCTCTGCTGCTGAGGGTATTGTTGGTGTGCGTATCCTTCAGCTTCACGACCGCTCCGAGGTCGCCCGCAACGAGCTTGCCGACATCGCGTCGCTCTTTTCCATTCATGACAAAGATCTGACCGAGGCGCTCGACCTTCCCGTTCGATTCATTTGTCAGGTCGATGCCGGGAGTGATCGTTCCCGAATAGACCCGGAAGTACGAGAGCTCGCCCACATGTTGTTCCGAAACCGTCTTGAAGACGAACAACGAAGGAGGGGCGTTTGCTGCGGGCGGGACGGTAATTTCCAAATTCTTCTGTAAGTCCTTCGCTTTGACCGCTCCCCGATCGATCGGCGATGGTGCGTAGTGCGCGAGGAAATCAAGCAGCAAACCGATTCCCATGTTCATGCTTCCCGAGGCGCAAAAGACCGGAAAGATCTTACGCGTCATGAACGCGAGCTTCATTCCTTTTTGCAGATCGGTGTCCTTGAGGGTTCCGTCTTCGAAGAACTTGTTCATCAGCTCCTCGTCCGTCTCTGCGATTTTCTCGATCAGTTCCTCATGAAGCGCCGCGGCCTTCTCTTTGAAATCAGCGGGGATCTCTGACTCAGTGAACTTGCCGCTTCCGTCACGGTGATACTTGTACATCTTCATCTTCAGGACATCGACCACCGAGTCGAACGTCAATCCCTGGTTGGCAGGGAACTGGACGAGCGTCACGTCATGTCCGAAGCGATCCTTCGCCGTCGTGACTGCATGGTCGAACTCAGCGTTCTCATTGTCCAGCTTGTTCACCACGAACAGCGTCGGCGTTTGATAGTGCCTGGTGTAGTTCCAGACGATTTCCGTGCCGACCTCGGCTCCCTCCACGGCTTTCAGGAGGAGGACGGCCGTGTCGGCCACGCGCAACGATGAGAGAACCTCACCGGTGAAGTCAGAGTATCCGGGCGTGTCGAGGATATTGATTTTGCACCCTTGCCATTCGCAGTGCAGCAGCGAGGCGTTGACCGATATGCGCCGCTCGATCTCATCCGGGTGGTAATCGGACACGGTGGAGCCCTCATCGACCTTGCCGAAGCGGGTTGTCGTGCCGCTGGTCCATAAGATGGCTTCCGTCATGGTCGTCTTGCCGGAGCCGCCGTGCCCGATGAAGGTGATGTTGCGAAGCTTGTCGACAGCATAGTCTTTTTGAGACGCGCTAATCACGATATCTCCTCTTTACGCTTTGAAGGTGATGATCAAAAGAGAGGACAACTATGGGTGGAATCGGACGCTATCGGGTTCGGAACCGTTCAAAAAACGTTGCAATGCCTGCCACGATGGCGCCGATCATCGAGCTGACCTGGAGGATGGGTTCTTCGATATTTTCCTGGATCCGCTGCTCGAACAACAGGATATTGTCGGCTACACTCTTTAAGGAGTTCAGGGAGCCCCTCATGATGTCCGCCTGAGTGTCAATTTTTTCGGCTGCTGATTTCAGTCTCTCCGTGATGTGTGCGAGATTCTCCAGCACGGGCTTCGACCGTTGGCTGAACTCCGAGAGATCTCGCTTGAATTCAGTCAACACGACGATCAGATACACGCAGAGTGCTGAGACGCAGACCAGCGCCACCACTTGAGCAAGTTGGAGAACAGTGTCCACTTCAAATTCCTCTCAATGAATGTACGAGTGTGAGAAACAGCTTGGGATAGTGCAGGCTAAGGCCGTCTTAGGACCGCGTTCCCTCCCCACCCATTTTGTTGCGCGCATCGGAAACAATCCGTTCGGCCTCACCCATCAGGTTGCTCGCCTGCTTTCGGGCATCGGTGATGAGGCTATCGGATTTCTTCTTCGCCTCGCTTACAATTTCCGTCGCCTTGGTCTTCGCCTTGGCGAGGTACTCTTCACCCTTGTCGACGAGCTCGTTCGTCTTGTCCTTGATATCGCGACGCAATTCCCTGCCGCTCTTCGGGGCATAAAGTAATGCGAGGACTGCACCGACAACGCTGCCTGCAATGAAGCCGACAATCAGACCCTTCGCCATTCCGTCGTTGTTATCTTCTGCCATATGATCCTCCGTGAGAATGTTCTGCAAGAATCACTTATTGCGTGAAAGAAAGTAGAAAATAAGTCGTAAAGAAACAAGAAATATGGGTCATCGCCATTGAAAACCATCGCCAGTTTTGAAAATCAGCAAACCCCAGTCAGTTCGAGTCCCGACGTAGCCGGGAAGAACTGTGTTCGGCCTGACACACCCCTCGACGGAGTTTACCCCGGCGAATGCCGGGGCTCGAGGTGACTCAAGAAACGAGTCAGTTCGAGCGCCCGCCACTCCCGCTTGAGGAACAGCGGGACACAGAAAACGCGAAAGCATGGCAGGCAGTGATGCCGCTCGACCTGTCCCGAAGTTCTTTATCGGGAAGAGCGGGAGAACGAAGTCGAGAACTGTGCTCAGCTGTCCGAGTACGCATCTCGACGGAGTTTACCCCGGCGAAAGCCGGGGCTCGATGCGACTACTATATTTGACAGTGGACTTAGTCCCGCATTCCAGGGATTCCCCTCAAACGCGGGATTCCATGGAGCGGAACTTCACTTCGTTCGCCAAGTCCAGCCAGTCCCGCTGTACGGGATCCCTGCCTGACGGCAGGCAGGCCGAACAACGGGACCCGCTAACCCGCCCGACTGAACGACAAGTCGTTCGGGCAGGCGCAGTCTGGCGGGTCAAATTGGAAGAAAAAACTGCCCTGTCGGTGTGGCTGAGCAGGGCTGGGAACAAGGAATTACTCGCTCTAACGATTCTTCTTCTTGTGACGCATCTTCCGCAAGCGCTTTTTGCGTTTGTGGGTCGCCATCTTGTGGCGTTTACGCTTTTTACCACTCGGCATCGCGCCCTCCGTTATTGGTTTTGAAGGATCTGTGGATTAGAATGTTGCTCGAGTAATTGCTTGGCTCGCCGGCCCACGTCGCTGTTGGGAGCGAGGGCAATCGTCTTGTTGAACCATTCGTTCGCTTCTTTCACCCGACCCGCCCCCAGGTTGACGATGCCAAGGTTGAAGTGTCCCTGGAGGTGCTTCGGATCGTACTTCAGCCCCGTCTCCATCTGCTTCCGGGCGTCGTCGAAGTTCCCCGTGTCATAGTAGCAGATACCGAGATCGACGCGCGCGTCCACATTCTTCGGGTTCTTCTCAAGGTAACGTCTGTAATAAGCAATCGCCTTGTCATAGAACCGGCCGTCGTGCGAGAGGTTCGCGAGCTCAAGCGTTAACTGCATATCGTTCGGGTTCGCCGTGACGCGTTTTTCCAGCTCTGCGATCTGCGCTGCTACCTGCATATTCGCCGCCGGCATTTGCATCGACTGAGACTGCGGCTGTGTGACCTCCTTCGGACCGGACAGCATATCAAAGAGAACGATCGCCAGCACAAGCAGCGCGACAAACCCTCCCATCACCTTCCATGAAAACAAAGGCGTCGCAGCCTCCACCCTCTTGCCCGGCTGCCCTCCCCTTTTCTTCCGTTGTTCCCGGCGGGATTCGCGCGCTCCTCCCTCCAGAGGAGCGGTCTCTCTCATAGCTTTCAGGTTAGCGCCGCAAAACGCGCAGAATCCGGCTTCCACCGGATTCTGACCCCCACACTGTTTACACGTCTGGTGTTCTTCGTAACTCGTTGTCTCCGCCCCGGTCGCAGCGTTCTCGGTGGGCCAGCCCGACAAAGCCGGTCTGGCGGGCCATTCGACCGGTTTACCGCAGTTGATGCAGAACCGGTCACCCCATTGAACCTCCGCCCGACATTCAGTACACAGAATCGTTGGCTTCATTGTTTCGTCGGGGTCGCTGCTTTCTTCAGATTCTCATCGACAACATGCTTGAGGTCTTTGGAGACCTTGAAGATGGGGACAAAGTGCTCCTCCACCATCACCTGTTCGCCCGTCCGCGGATTGCGAGCCATTCTCCCCTTCCGCTTCTTGACCTTGAAGCTGCCGAATCCGCGAATCTCGATGTTCTTTCCCGCCTTCATCGCATCGATGACGGTCGAGATGAATCCATCGACGACCGCCTCGGTCTCGACCTTGGTGAGCCCCGTGGCCGCTGCAATCACATCAACGATATCAGCTTTCGTCAAGGTGCCTCCTCTGAGTTGTTAATAGGGTGAAATGAACTTGTACTGCAGGACGGGCTGATTGAAGAGCTCCTTCTTCAGCCCCGCAATTTCCGTAACTGCCTCTCCCATAAGCCGTTCTAACCACGTTCGGACTTTCCGTTCTTTGACCACCTTTGGCTTCCCGCTGATATCCCCAAGCTTGGCAGCAATCGTGACGGCGTCCTCCAGCGTCCCCAGCGTATCGACAAATCCATATTCGAATGCCTGGCGCCCCGTGAACACCCTTCCATCGGCGTATTGAACGACGCGCTTTCGATCCATCTTCCGTTCCTTGGCAACGACATCGACGAACTGGTTGTACACGTCACCAAGGAGCTGATCGAAAAACTTCTTCTCATCCTCCGTCGTCTTGCGGAAGGGCGACCCGATGTCTTTGTACTTCCCCGTCTTGAACGTGGAAGCGTCGATGCCGATCTTGTTCATCAGCTCGTTGAAGTGCAGGAATTGGAAAATCACGCCGATGCTTCCTGTCAGCGTGCCCGGATTTGCGACAATTTTGCTTGCACCGCAAGAAACGTAATATCCGCCACTTGCCGCCACGGATCCCATCGAGACCACAACGGGCTTGCCTGAGCTTCGCGTCTTCTTGACTTCCTCGTAGATCTCCTGACTTGCCGAGACCCCACCGCCCGGAGAATCAACGCGGAACACGATGGCCCTGATCGCTCTGTTCTCCCGGTACTTCTTGAATTGCCTTACGATGTTTTGAGAGTCGAGGATGGGCTCCGTCAGTTCGATCATTGCAACCCGTTCACCAGAAGTGCCCAGACTTTCATCTTCCGGCACCATGAAGACAAGCGAAACGAAGTAGACAAGGAAAAGACCAGCCAGAGCGATAACAAAAGCAACGACCGCAAGAACCCACTTCGTCGTGTTGGACATAGCGTTTAGAGAAGATCTGTAAGCTGGATGAGTCGAGGAATCGGGTCCCACTTAGTCGATCCCAAAGGACTCATAAGTTGTTGAAATGTATAACATTATATCAAAACAGCGTCTGAAAGTCAAATAAGAACCTCTTGTGAAGTAAAACGTAAGGAATTCGGCGTTAAACCGTGGAATTCAACTCGGGCAGATTTTGTTTTAGGAAAATGAACCTCCGGCTCGGACCGGCATTGCTTGCAACGAATCTGCGCTGAGGAAGAGACTGATTGCCATCCTTTGATGAGATATGCTGCTCGACTTTGACGATCAAGAACGTCCAAGAGACCGTTCCCCGTTTAATCCATTTGTCACAATAAGTGTCAAATCAAGAAACGATTGCCACAGGGTCATTTGGGCAGTCTGACCGGCACTGGAATGAAGGGATTCGCAGCTTATGCAGGGAAGAATGAGCTTTTCCAGGAATCAGCGCATTGCGTTCATCTGTTTCTCCTCATCGTTCGGCGGATTGGAACTGAGCACCATTCAGCTTGCCAGCGATCTGAAGAGAAGGATGGCTGATTGTCTCCTCGTTGTCCCAGCGAGCACGCCGCTTGCCGATTTGGCAAAGAAGAATGATCTCCGGGCGGAATTCTTGAAGCCGAAGCTGAAGTACGGTGACCTGCTGGCTTCGGGTCGATTAGCTCACATCCTGAGGGCCCATCGCATTGAAATTGCGGTCCTTATGCAGTCAAAGGACATCAGCGTAGTTGCCGCTGCAAAACTCGCTTACCCGCCTGTGAAGATTGTTTTCTATCAGCAAATGCAATCGAGAGTGAACAAGCGCGATCTCCTTCATACGTGGATGTACTCCAAACTGTCGCTCTGGATTTCGCTAACGAAGCGGATGAAGCAGGACGTTTTGGAACATACGCGCGTGCCCGAACAACTCATCAGAGTCGTTCCGCTGGGAAGGGACACGCGTCTCTTTGATCCTCAGAGGTACAATCAGTCCGAAGCGAGGAAAAGACACGGGCTGCCTCTCGGAAAACCAATCGTCGGTATGCTGGGCCGTTTAGATCCTCAGAAGGGGCAAGAAGCATTCCTGCGATCATTGCCGCGTGTCCTCGAGCGACAGCATGATGCATGCTTCGTCATAGCAGGCGATGAGACCCGGGGAGAAAAAGGATACAAGAAATACCTCGTCGGTTTGAGCCACGAACTCGGCGTTCGTGATCATGTGCGATTTCTACCATTCACGGAACACGTGCCGGAGTTCTTGGCGGCCATCGATCTCTTCATCCTGCCTTCTTATGGTGAATCGTTCGGTCTCGTGCTCATTGAGGCGATGGCCATGGAAAAACCTGTTGTTGCGACAAGTGCCGGAGGTGTACCGGAGATTATCGAGGACGGCAACGATGGCCTTCTTGTTCCGCCCCGAGATGAAAAGGCTCTTGCAGAAGCCATCGTGCTGCTATTGAAGAATTCTTCTCTGCGAAGGTCCCTTTCCAAACGCGCACGCAGCAATGCAGTCGAGCGTTTTGATGCCTCGCGCTGCGTCGATCAACTGGTGCTTTCGTTGGATTCTCTTTGAAAGAGTGAGCTTGCAGGTTGCTCGAAGTGCGTAAACTGCCGAGCCGCGCGAACCGCAAAGGTGCTTCGAGACCCGTGAGGCAAGTCGAGGTTATCCGGCAGCACAACTGAGTGCGCTTATTCTCGTATTACCATTCAGTATCTTCCCGTCAACTTTTCAAGACCAACCTTCCCCGGAACTGACGAACCGCAGCGACCCCCCCTCGAGACGGCTCAGCATCCCCTTGCTGCCTCCCCTCTACACAAACGAACCACGCGAGCTGAAGGAGGAATTTTCAGACCTCCTCAGACCCTACAGGCAGGTTCTTTACAGGATCTTTATACCTCTCGACCACCTTTTTACTTCCCCTTCATTGCGTTTCACCCCCACTGATAGCCATATTGATGGCGCATTCATCGAGGAAGCATGACGACAATTCAAGGAAGACTGAACGTAATCCACACTCACAAATGGCAGGATCTATCATGTTCTTCAAGCATCTTCGCAGGGCAATCGTCACCATTCTGATGTTTACTGTCATAACCGGATTGCTGTATCCTCTTCTCGTAACCGGTCTCGCACAGGTCGTTTTTCCAGGGAAGGCAAACGGGAGCCTCTTGAAGAAGGACGGAAGAGTCGTCGGTTCCGAGCTGATCGGCCAGCCGTTCAGCAATCCAAAGTACTTTTGGGGTCGACCCTCGGCAACGAGTCCGTTTGCGTACAACGCTGGTGCGTCCTCAGGATCAAACTACGGGCCGCTCAACCCGGCGCTTCTCGATGCCGTTAAGAAGAGAGTGCAAGACCTGAGGGCCGCCGATCCCCGGAACACGCAGCCGATTCCAGTCGATCTCGTCACAGCATCGGGCAGTGGACTTGATCCCCACATCAGTCTGGCTGCTGCACAGTATCAGATTTCTCGGGTCGCCCGCTCCCGTGGGATGAGTGAAGAACAGGTTCACTCCCTTCTCGACCAATACACCGAGGGGAGGCAATTCAGTTTCCTCGGGGAGGCGCGTGTGAATGTGCTGGAGCTGAATTTAGCGCTTGATGAGATGAAATCGTTATCACAGGAGAAATAACAATGGACATTGTCTATCTCGGGACCGTCGTCGCCTTCTTCGCCCTGACGTGGGGCCTGATGAAGCTGTGCGAGGTTCTTCAGGAAGATAAATCAGGAGGCCACTCATGAACTGGCTCTATCTTATCTCGGGAGTGATCTCGCTTGCTCTCTTGGTCTATTTGTTTCTTGCACTACTCAAGCCGGAGATGTTTGAATGACACTGAACGGTATTCTGCAGATCTTATTCTACCTCGCGGTGTTGGTGCTTGCCGCCAAACCTCTCGGCAAATTCATGGGTCGGGTCTATCAGCGTGAACGGACCTTTCTCGATCCCGTATTCGGCCCGGTGGAGCGATTCATCTATCGTCTTGCACGAATCGACCCTGACGAGGAGATGGACTGGAAAGCCAACGCCGTCGCGATGCTCCTTTTCAATGTTCTCGGACTTGCGATCGTCTATGGCCTGCAGCGTTTTCAACAATTCCTGCCGTTGAATCCGCAGGGCCTGGGCGCCGTCACGCCCGATTCCTCGTTCAACACCGCGGTCAGTTTTGCCTCCAACACCAACTGGCAAGGCTACGGCGGTGAAACGACGTTGAGTTACCTGACACAAATGTTGGGATTGACCGTTCAGAATTTTGTTTCTGCGGCAAGCGGCATGGCAGTGCTTGCCCTCTTCATCCGAGGAATTGCGCGCCACTCAGCGAAGACGCTGGGCAATTTCTGGGTTGACCTGACGCGCAGCACGCTCTACATCTTGCTGCCCCTTTCGTTCGTACTTGCACTCGCACTCGTGTCGCAAGGTGTGGTGCAGAACTTTTCGCCTTACGTGGCTGTGCCACTCGTTGAACAGACTACAGATGCCAGTGGTGCAAAGGTGGCGGAGCAGGTGATCGCGATGGGTCCGGCGGCATCGCAGATCGCCATCAAGCAGCTCGGCACAAACGGCGGCGGGTTCTTCAATTCGAACTCGGCACACCCGCTTGAAAACCCGACACCTCTCTCAAACTTTCTGGAGATGCTCTCCATCCTGCTGATTGCAGCAGCACTCTGCTACACGTACGGCTACATGGTCAAGGATACGCGCCAGGGATGGGCCTTGCTTGCAGCGATGACGATAATCTTCGTGGCGTTTCTCGCTGTGGCTGCCTGGTCCGAACAGAGTGGGAACCCGGCGTTCACCGCGATGGGCGTTGATCAGAGTGCGAGCAATGTCCAATCGGGTGGCAACATGGAAGGGAAAGAGGTCCGGTTCGGGATCGGAAACTCTGCCCTGTGGGCAACGGCGACAACTTCTGCCTCCAATGGCTCGGTCAACTCCATGCACGATTCGTACATGCCGCTAGGCGGCATGGTCACACTCGTGATGATGCAGCTCGGAGAAGTGGTGTTCGGAGGAGTCGGTTCGGGACTTTATGGAATGCTCGTCTTCGTGATTGTCGCAGTCTTCGTCGCAGGACTGCTCGTAGGGCGCACGCCTGAGTACTTGGGACACAAGGTCGAATCGTATGAAATGAAAATGGCATCGCTTCTCATACTCATCATGCCTCTGACGGTGCTCAGCTTGACGGCGCTTGGAGTCGTCATGGAGGCTGGTAAAGCAACGATCTATAATCCGGGGGCGCACGGCTTCAGTGAAGTCTTGTACGCATTCTCGTCGCAGGGCAACAATAACGGTAGCGCGTTTGCAGGACTTGGCGCTAACACGCCATTCTACAACCTCACCGGAGGCATCGCAATGCTGATCAGCCGTTACTGGCTTGCAGTGCCGACACTTGCGCTCGCGGGGTCTCTCGTTCGGAAGAAATTTGTTCCCGCAAGCGAGGGAACGCTTCCAACTCATACGCCTCTCTTCATCTTCTGGTTGATTGCAGTCGTCCTGATCGTCGGGGCGCTCAACTTTTTGCCGGCTCTCGCATTGGGACCAATCGTCGAACATCTCATCATGATTCGATGAGATGTCGACGGGAATGAACGAACACGTCCAAGAGGATAACAAATCTCCAAGGAAGAGAATGACAACACAGACCTCACAGCAACTCAGAAAGCCCATAGGACTGACCCGCAGGATGTATCGCCGTGCGCTGGTCGATTCGGTCTTGAAACTGAATCCGCGATCGATGGTCCGCAATCCGGTCATGTTTGTCGTAGAAGTGGGAAGTGTGCTGACGTCAGCGTTATGGATTCAAGCGCTGCTCGCCACCGGTGAGGCACCGGCCTGGTACATCGGGTTCGTCTCACTCTGGCTGTGGTTCACGGTGCTCTTCGCGAACTTCTCCGAGGCACTGGCAGAAGGACGAGGAAAAGCCCAGGCAGAAGCGTTGCGTCGCGCGCGCCGGGATACGACGGCGAAACGATTGCACAAACCTCAGCATGGCTCGAGCTATGAGGTCGTCACGTCGACAGAGTTGCGGAAAGGTGATGTGTACCTCGTCGAAGCTCGGGATACGATCCCGACTGACGGTGAGGTGATCGAAGGTATCGCTTCCGTGGACGAAAGCGCCATCACCGGCGAAAGCGCTCCGGTGATCCGCGAATCCGGCGGTGATCGAAGTGCTGTCACCGGAGGAACACGAGTACTCTCTGATTGGTTAATCATTCGAGTAACGGCCGAACCGGGTGGCGGTTTCCTCGACAGAATGATCCGTCTCGTGGAAGGAGCAAAACGCCAGAAAACTCCGAACGAAATCGCGCTCAACATCCTCCTTGCTGCGTTCACGATCATCTTTCTCGTCGTATGCGCGACGCTTCTCCCCTTCTCGCTCTTCAGCGTGGGGGCCGCCGGCCAGGGAACGCCGGTAACCGTCACCGTCCTGGTCGCACTTCTTGTGTGTTTGATTCCAACGACGATCGGCGGACTCCTTTCTGCAATCGGTATTGCCGGCATGGACCGCATGATCCGGCACAATGTCATTGCCACCTCAGGCCGTGCAATCGAAGCTGCCGGCGACGTTGATGTTCTGCTGCTCGACAAAACAGGCACAGTGACACTCGGAAACCGCATGGCGACCGAGTTCACTCCGGCTCCGGGAGTTGCAAAGGAACGTCTCGCTGATGCTGCACAACTGGCATCGCTCGCCGATGAGACCCCCGAAGGCCGGTCGATCGTTGTCCTCGCCAAAGAAAAGTACGGACTCCGCGGCCGGGAGGTTCACGAGATCGCCGCGCACTTCGTTCCCTTCAGCGCACAGACACGCATGAGTGGTGCCGACATTCAAGTCGACGGTAGCGGATCACGGCGGATGATCCGAAAAGGCGCCGCTGATGCCATCAAGGCATTCATCGAGCAACAGGGGGGCGTGTATCCAGCGGCCATCCAGCAGACCGTGCAAGAGATCAGCCGTGCAGGTGCTACCCCTCTTGTTGTGGCAGAGAATGGCGAAGTCCTCGGGATTATTCATCTGAAGGACATTGTCAAAGGTGGAATCAAAGATCGGTTTGGCCGGCTGAGAAAGATGGGGATTAAGACGGTGATGATTACGGGCGACAATCCTCTGACGGCGACTGCCATAGCTGCTGAAGCCGGCGTCGATGACTTCCTCGCCGAGGCAAAGCCGGAAGATAAGTTGAAGTTGATTCGCGACTATCAAAAAGGTGGTCGGTTGGTCGCGATGACGGGAGACGGCACGAACGACGCGCCGGCGCTCGCTCAAGCTGACGTAGCAGTAGCGATGAACACGGGCACGCAGTCTGCCCGTGAAGCAGCGAACATGATCGACCTCGACAGCAATCCGACAAAGCTTCTCGAGATTGTGGAGATCGGCAAGCAGCTCCTTATGACTCGCGGCACGCTTACGACGTTTAGCATTGCCAACGACGTTGCAAAGTACTTCGCCATCATCCCTGCGGCCTTCGCCACAACATATCCGGCACTGAATGCGCTCAATATCATGCGATTGGCGACCCCGGAAAGCGCTATCCTTTCAGCAGTTATCTTCAATGCCCTCATCATTGTCGCGTTGATTCCGCTCGCGCTGAAGGGAGTCAAATATCGGGCGGTGAGCGCAATCCAGCTCCTTCGGCGACACCTGCTCGTTTATGGTGTCGGCGGGTTGTTTGCCCCATTCTTGGGAATCAAAGTCATTGACATGATTATTCAGTCTCTTGGACTGGGATGAAGCAATGAATGCAATGAGAAGGCAAGTGCAATCCTTCCGTGTTCAGAAAGACCTTCCCCGGCGGAAGGCGGTTGTTCTTAAGCTGGAAGTGCCCCCTCTGCGGCGCGAGCCTCAAACCAGGAGACAGCCCAGCGGAAGAGGTACGGACAAGCGGCATGTGTCGATCTTCCTCGTGATTCTTTTCTTCGCATTTCTTGTCCTTGCGGGATGGTCCGTCCATCCTCATTTGGTGAATCCGGGACGGCCGGTGTGGAAGAATTTCGCGATCAACAATTCGCTGCAAAAGGAGAAATAGATGAGGTCAATCATCACTCGAGTGTCGATGTTGGGTTGCATCGCCATGCTCTTTACTGGACAAAGGGCTTTTGCCCAGGCCGATTCCGTAACGAGGACAACGGTGAGCGGTTTTGTCGATGTCTATTACGCTTATGCCTTCTCGAGGCCGCCGAGCCGGGAGAGGAGCTACACGACGCAACCGCTGCGTCATCACGAGTTCAATTTGAATCTTGCCATGATCGATCTCAAGCACCAATCCACCGGTGTTCGCGGTCGATTTGCATTTCAGACCGGCACATACGTTCAATCCAACTATGCGATCGAGCAGCAGCTTCTGAAAAGTATTCTTGAGGCAAGCGTCGGCACAGAAATTATCAACGGGCTATGGATCGATGCTGGTATTTTTCCATCTCACATCGGGTTTGAGGGGATCCTCTCAAAAGACAACTGGACATACTCCCGTTCACTGGCGGCAGACTACTCTCCGTATTATGAGGCGGGGGTCAGCATCTCAGCGCCGTTGACAGACGGGCTCTCAGTTCGCGCTCTTTTGTTGAACGGCTGGCAGAACATACAGGAAACCAACCACGACAAGGCCGTCGGGACACAGGTGCAATTCAAGGCGTCGTCCGACGTGCTGTTGAATTGGAGCACATTTATCGGAAACGAACAGCCAGACACATCGGCATCACAGCTCCGCATCTTCAACGACCTCTATGCGCAGCTGACGCTTTCTGAAAAGCTGAGCCTTGCCCTCTGGTTTGATATAGGGCTCCAGAAGCAAAAACAGGGAACCTCTTATGATTCATGGCACACAGGCACAGCAATCCTTCGTTACGTTCTGCACCCGCAGTGGAGCGTTTCCATGAGGGGGGAGTACTACACGGACAAGCGCGGCGTGATCATTCCGACCGGCACGCCCGAAAACTTCCAGACGGTAAGCGGCTCGGTGAACCTGGACTTCGCTGCAAGTCTAAATGTTCTCTGGCGCCTGGAATTGCGACTCTTTAGCTCAAAGGACAGGATCTATCCGTCCGAAGCAGGAGCGAAATCCACAGACGGGTTTCTGACAGCTTCAGCAGCGATATCATTCTGAGGTGCGCAAGGAAGGATGGGCCTCGACCTGACGTGACACGAGTGCGAAAGCAACCAAAGCACGTTCCGAACCAGGACCATCGAAGCGTGCTTCTCCCTTTCTCGGGACATGGTCATTTGTTGGGAGGCGGGTCTCAATCCTAGCGGCGAATTTCCTGCTGCCTCGTTGGCGTCATCATTCCGGAGTCCACCGTGCTGAGGCTATCTCTGGCACTCTATGAGCCAGAATGAAAGTGAGCCATCGATTTCGTATATTGGGATTATGATGAACGGGCCTGATGACATTCGTCCCGATCCCGATGTTCTTCTCCATGCGCTGAAGAAGGAAGAGGAAGAGGCGACGAAGGCAAAGCTGAAGATCTTCTTCGGCATGTGCGCTGGCGTGGGCAAAACCTATGACATGCTCAAAGCGGCGCACGAGGCAAAAACCAAAGGCGTGGACGTTGTCATCGGCTATGTCGAGACCCACAACAGACCCGAGACTGAAGCCCTCCTGCAAGATCTACCCGTTATCCCCCGCAAGAAAATCGACTACCGGGAACGATCGCTCGAGGAAATGGACCTCGACGCGATCCTTGCACGCAAACCGAAACTCGCCCTTGTCGATGAGCTTGCACATACCAACGTGCCCGAAAGCCGACACACGAAACGGTACCAGGACGTGCAGGAGCTGCTCGACAACGGCATTGACGTCTACACAACGCTGAACGTGCAGCACCTCGAAAGCCGCGCTGACACCGTTGCACAGATAACCGGATCGACGATCAGGGAAACTGTCCCAGACTCGGTCTTCGAGCAGGCTGATGAGGTGGAAGTCATAGACCTCTCGCCCGATGAGCTCCTGAAACGGCTGGCGGAGGGGAAGGTCTATACTCCCGAGCGGTCGCAACTGGCGATACAGAACTTTTTCCGCAAGGGCAACCTCACCGCGCTGCGCGAGATGTCGCTCCGGTTGACGGCAGAGCGAGTCGACCACCAGCTGCGCGACTACATGCGCACGCAGCGGATCTCAGGTCCGTGGAAATCGGGTCAACGAATGCTGCTGGGAATCAGCGCCAGCCCGCGTTCGATCTCCATGATTCGCTGGGCGAGAAGACTCTCCTACACCATGAATGCCTCCTGGGTTGTGGTCTATGTAGAGCCGTCCGCGGGATCAAGCGAGAAAGAAAAGGAACAGCTTTCGAAGAACATCAAGCTCGCCCGCGAGCTTGGTGCCGAGACGGTCATCACTTCGGATGACGACATCGCAGGCGCACTGATCCGCGTTGCACGCGAACAGAATGTGACGCAAATCTTCGTCGGCAAACCGAGGCGTGGCCCGTTCTCCCGTGCTTCACGAGTCGTGGACGAGCTTCTGAGCCGCAGTCGGGATCTGGATCTCTATATTATCGCAAAAGAGGAGCCGGCTGAGGGGGAGAGGACTCGCCTGAGAATCCCCGAGATAGAATCCGGTTTCCGCCAATACCTTCTGGCTGCTACGATCGTCCTTGTCGTTGCACTGGCCTGTTTCCCTCTCACGAGCCTCATCGGATACCGAACAGTATCCTTGATCATTCTTCTGACGGTCTCCTTGCTCCCTCTGAGGATGGGGCCGGGCCCGGTTCTGGTCGCCGCCGGGCTTGGTGCGCTGGCGTGGGATTTCTTCTTTATTCCACCCATCTTCACGTTCTCCATCGGGCACATCGAGGATATGTTGATGCTCGGCATGTATTTCATCGTCGCCATTGTCACCGGCGTGCTGTCAGCGCGTGTTCGGACGAGAGAAAAAGCCGTGCGCCAAAGGGAGGAGCGAACGTCGGCACTTTTTTCTCTTGCAAACAATCTCTCGTCGGCGCACTCGCAGGATGAAGTGATCAAAGCCGCAGTGTCAAACGTCAAGAAGTACTTCGATGCCGATGTTGCCGTGTTCCTGGGTGAACCGGATGGCGATATCAGCCCGAAGCCCCACGTCGCAAGTTCAATGGCTCCCGACACGAAGGAACTCGGCGTTGTCGCGTGGGTATATTGGAACGAAAAGAGAGCAGGCCGCAATACCGAGACATTACCCTTCGCTCAAGCGACCTATCTCCCGATGTCCGGGCCGCGGTATCCGTTGGGCGTCATCGGCGTTCGGCTGCATCAGAATCGAAAACTGAGCGTCGAGCAGGAATCTCTCCTTGAGAACTTCATCACTCAGATTGCTTCCGCAGTCGAGCGGGAGTTCCTGAATGAGTTCACCAAAAAATCGATTGTCATTGAGGAATCGGAACGGCTGTACAAGACCCTCTTTAGTTCGGTGTCTCATGAATTGCGGACACCCGTTGCGACCATCATGGGAGCCTCCGAGAACTTGCTGCGCGACCTTTCCAGCTCATCCATTGCTTCGAGCCTCGATCATGCCGGCGAAATCCACCTTGCGGCAGAGCGTCTGAACCGGCTCGTGGCAAATCTGCTCGATATGACGAGGCTCGAATCAGGAATGATTCAGGCTAAGCTGGACTGGTGCGATGTACGCGATGTGATCAATCGCGCGATGAAAGAGTTGGAGAGAGAACTGTCTCACCACACGGTGTCCATCAAGGTTCAGGATGATATGCCGCTCGTGAAGATGGACTTCGGACTGATGGAGCAAGCTTTGTCCAATTTGCTCTACAATGCAGCAGTGCACACTCCAGGCGGAACCTCGATTCTGGTAGGGGCCTTCGTTGAAGGAGGAGACTGTGTCATCTCAGTAGCCGATGACGGTCCCGGTCTGACTCAGGATGTGCTTCCAAAGGTGTTCGACAAGTTCTATCGGGCTCCCGGAGCCAAAACGGGCGGCACAGGCCTCGGGCTTCCCATCGCAAAAGGTTTTGTCGAAGCACACGGGGGAACGATTTCCGCCAAGAATCGCTCCACCGGCGGCTCGGAGTTTGTCATCACAATTCCTCTCAACAGCGAATCGTCGAAAGCGGGAACGAGAACCCTTTGACGAACAAACCCGTCATCCTCGTCATCGACGATGAACCCCAGATGCGTCGTTTGCTTCAGTTGACCTTGGAAGCAAACGGTTTTGGAATTCGCGCCGCCACAACGGGAAACAACGGCACGGTTATGGCTGCGTCGGAACGGCCCGAACTGATCATCCTCGATTTGGGACTACCCGACATGGACGGTTTGAGTGTATTGAAAAAGGTCCGGGAGTGGTCATCGGTTCCCGTGCTCATCTTGTCTGTCCGGAGCGCGGAGACCGACATCGTCGCTTGCCTGGATGCCGGTGCCGATGACTATCTGGTGAAGCCATTTCGAACCGGCGAGCTCCTGGCTCGCGTGCGCACGGCAATGCGCCACCGCCCTTCGTCTCAGCAATCCGAACTGTTCACCGTTGGAGACCTGTCAATCGATTTATCGGCGAGGGTTGTCAAGAAGGCGGATGAGGTCTTGAAGTTGACTGCGACTGAATACGCGTTGCTCAGCCTGTTTGTGAGAAATGCAGGGAGGGTATTGACGCATCATTACATCCTGGAGCAAGTGTGGGGTCCGGCGCTTGCGGAAGAGACACAGTACACGAGAGTTTATGTGGGACAGCTCCGGAAGAAGATTGAAGATGATCCAGGTAATCCCAAATTGATCGTCACGGAATCAGGGATAGGTTATCGGCTGGCGGTTGAAACGTGAGCAACGGCAAAGACGCTGCCCCCAAAAAAAGGCCGATCAGGAATGACTGATCGGCTTTTTTATTGTGCGGCAGGGGGTATCGGACGGATGATTGACAGTCAGAGCTTCAGTTCCGGGACGTCCACCCATCGTCGTTCTGCCCAACTCTTCAGAGCAAGCTCGGCAAATTGGATACCCTTCGCCCCCTCCAAGAACGTCCAGGGAAACGGCTCGCCGGAGACAGCATGCTTCAGGAACAGCTCCCATTGCGCCTTGAAGGCATTCTCATCGCGCTGATCCGACATCACTTCCTGCCAGTCGCCAGAGAAATCGTGGGGATTCTCGATGTCAGGATTCCAGACGAACTTCGGCGTGTCCGCGGCGTTCTGCACAAAACACCGCTGAAGACCGGCAACCGCAGAGCCTTCTGTGCCGTCAACCTGCAAAGTGAGCAGATCGTCACGACGCACCCGGACGGCCCACGATGAGTTGAAATGGCAGATCGCACCGGTATCGCAGAGGAACGTGGCATATGCGGCATCATCCGCCGTGCATCGATACTCTCTCCCTTGTTCGTCAAGTCGACTGGGGATGTGCGTCGCGCCGAGGCAGGAGACAGATGTCACGCTCCCGAAGAGATTGTCAACGAGATAGCGCCAATGGCAGAACATGTCCGTTATGATGCCGCCGCCGTCTTCCTTCCGATAATTCCACGATGGGCGCTGGCCGGGTTGCAGCCTTCCGTCGAACACCCAGTATCCGAATTCGCCACGGACGGAAAGAATTCTGCCAAAAAACTTGGAGTCGATAAGATGCTTCAACTTCAACAATCCGGGGAGCCAGAGCTTATCTTGCACCACCCCGTTTTTCAATCCCCCTTCTGAAACGCTCCTGGAGAGCGCGATGCTCTCCCGGAGGTTCGACGCAAGAGGCTTTTCGCAATAGATCGCCTTCTTCGCGCTTACGGCTTTCAGAACCGCTTCAGCACGAAGGCTGGTCGCCTGAGAGTCAAAGTAGATTTGATTGTAGGGATCTGCCAGGCACGCATCAAGATCGGTGGAAAGCCTTCTCAGTCCGTGGGCGTGCGCAAGTTCCTGAAGCTTCTTTTCGTTTCTTCCAACCAGAATCGGATCGGGCATGATGACTTCACCCGTTTTCACTTTGACACCCCCCTGCTGTCGAATAGCCAGGATCGAACGCACCAAATGCTGGTGGGTACCCATGCGGCCTGTGACACCATTCATAATAATACCGATCTTGCGCACTCCGCCATTTCCCATATTTTTGAACTCCAGGAGAGACCTTGGTGTCGTCTGGTCTTATTGTGGCTTGGGTTTCTCGGTGTATTGCGGCCATGCTCCTTCCGGCAGGCGCGGCACATTGATGCCCGCCTTCGGCAGAGTCCCTTCGAGCTCTTGCCGCCAATGAGCGACATCGCCAGCCGGCCCATAGCAGTAGATGATATGCATCGGCATATCGCCGGTGTTGCTGAGCTGATGGAACACTCGCCGTGGGATATACACAGCCTGTCCCGCGCTTATTGTCCGGCGCTCCTCCCCAAGACACATTTCCCCAGCTCCATCCAGGACAAAGTAGACCTCTTCTTGCTCTTGGTTATGCCATGGCACCTGGCCGCCGCGGGGCTCTAATGTCACATACCCCAGACTGAATGCTTCAGCCTGTATGGGGGACAGACCACCGACAAGATTCTGTGTTCGCCGTCGTGCCGGGTAGACACGACCGTTGATTTTGCTCAGATCAGCGACGATCATCTTGAGATCTCCGGTGAGATTGCAGCATTTTCAAGGAATCGACCATAGGGAGGCAGAAGTCAGCGAATGATCCCGAATTGCCTCGGCGCGTGATTGTTACCAAGGTGCTTGACGTGTAACCGTAACGTTCGTTAGCTGTGACTCGCTTCCTGATGAGCGAGAAAACGCTCCGCATCGATCGCGGCCATGCAACCCGTTCCCGCCGCGCTCACCGCCTGGCGGTAGGTGGGATCTGCAACGTCGCCTGCAGCGAAGACGCCTGGTATGTTTGTGGCCGTGCTGTGTGGCTTCGTGGTCAAATATCCGACCGAATCCATTTCAAGCAGGCCCTTGAACAGCATCGTGTTTGGCTGGTGGCCGATGGCTAAGAACAATCCGTCACACTTGAAATCAGTCACTGCGCCGGTCTTGACGTTTTTTAACCGGACTCCGGTGATCGACTTCCTCCCTCCTTCGTTCTTTCCGAAAACCTCCTCAACCACCGAGTCCCAGATGAACTCGATCTTCGGATTCTTGAACGCTCGCTCCTGCATCACCTTGGACGCTCTCAGCTCGTTCCGGCGGTGAACCACGGTGACCTTGGAAGCGTATTTTGTCAGAAAGGTCGCTTCCTCCATCGCCGTGTCACCCCCTCCGATCACGACGACGTGCTGGTTCTTGAAGAAGAATCCATCGCACGTTGCGCAGGCGGAGACCCCGTAACCCATATACTCCGCTTCTGAGGGGATCCCGAGCAGTTTCGCAGACGCACCCGTCGCAATAATGATGGTCTCTGCGAAATACTCTTTCTCGTCAGCAACCACCTTAAACGGTCTTCTTGAGAGATCGACTTCCATAACCTCCTGGTAAAATGATTGCGCACCGAACCTGTGCGCCTGCTGCCGGAACAGTTCCATCAGCTCGGGTCCCATGATTCCAGTGGGAAAGCCGGGGTAGTTCTCAACTTCGGTGGTAATCGTCAATTGTCCGCCCGGCTGTGTTCCCTCGAAGATGATCGGGCTCAGGTTCGCCCGGGCCGCATACAGCGCCGCCGACAACCCTGCCGGACCGGATCCGATGATGATGACCTTATACTGGTTATTGTCTGACATGGTAATTCGTGATCGGTGGTTCGTAAACAGTCAACAGTGAACGGTAAGAAGTAGAAAGTAGTTGAGTAATGAGCAAACAGTGAATAGCGAAGAGAGATTTCAGAATACAGGAATCAAAAGACAGACATGTGGACACATCTGCAAATCAGCGATCCTGTGACTCCAGGACTGCCCTCGCGTTTCTCACAAGCCCCTCTCGTTTCGTGCGCTTGATCGGACTTTTGCGGAATCGTCGAGAAAATTCCTCATTCGATATCCGTTCCAGATCTGCAAGCCTGGGTGCAATGTTTTCTTCCCTCGGAAGGAACGCCGGCTCTTCTGTCTGCTGCTGGAATCTGTTCCAGGGGCAGACGTCCTGACAGATGTCGCAGCCATACACCCAGTTCTCGAAGTCTGGCTTCAGCTCGTTGGGGATCTCGCCTCTGTGCTCGATCGTCAGATACGAAATGCATATGTTTGAGTCCAGCACATATTCATCGACAATCGCCCCCGTCGGGCACGCATCGATACACGCCCGGCAGGTGCCACAGAAGTCTTCTATCGGCTGATCGTATTCAAGCTCGAGGTCGAGGATAATCTCCCCGAGAAACACCCACGATCCAAACTCCTTCGTAATGACGTTGGTATGCTTCCCGAGCCAGCCAATTCCGGCGCGCACAGCCCAAGCCTTGTCCATCACGGGGCCTGTGTCCACGTATAGCTTGGCATGAACCTGGGGCTGCTGAGATTTGATGAAGTCAAGGAGCGATTGGATTCGCGATGTCAGCACGATGTGGTAGTCATCTCCCCAGGCGTATCGCGAGATTTTTCCGACTCGTTGGTCATCACTGTGCTGGACATCGGCATGGTAGTTCATCGCTACGGAGATGACCGACTTCGCGCCGGTCACAATGTTGCGAGGATCGACACGCTTCTCGGCATTCTGCTGCATCCAGTCCATCGTGCCGTGGAAACTCCGCGACAACCATTCCTGCAGTCTCCGTCCTTCTTCGGTCAAAGCATCAGCCCGTGCGATACCGACTTTTGCGAATCCGAGGTCGCGAGCCTTTGCCTTAATCGTCTCTGTCAATACGCGCGCTGTTTCCACCCTCAACTCCAACCGGGATCGCTTCGGGGCTGCTCGACCCAGACCTCACTCCCGACCACCTTAACTTCATATCGCTTCAGTCGTCCTCCCCCATTCGTCCCCTGACCGGTTTTCAGATCAAATGTCCACCCGTGCATCGGACAGGTGATCTGGCACCCATCCAGAATGCCCTCATGGAGTGTGGGAAATTGCTGGTGGGGGCATTGGTTCCGCACTGCATATATTTGCCCTTCAACAGTAAACAAGGCGATCTCCACGCTCTCGACGGTTACACGCTTACCTCGCCGAGGTGAGAGCTCGTTCTTGTCTGCCACTTTGACGAATCCTTGCATCGTCGACCGTGCCGGGACTTTATGGTTCAGGCAATTGTCAGTTTCCGATCCACCGCAAATCCTTTGTCCGTGGGTTTCAGCGTAATGGCCTCCGTCGCCGGATCGTGCTCCAGGAAGAGGATCCAGCGTTCCTCATAGGCGCGTCCAAAAATCCTTTTCTTCTCTTCGATCGTGACCAGCGGGCGGACATCGTAGGCCATCACATAGGGCCACGGCACGTGAGAGGTCGTCGGCACCAGATCGCAGCAGAAGAGCATCGTGGTGGTTCCATCAGAGATCTTCGGGAGCTGCTGAGCCGCTGTATGTCCGTTGCACACGAGGAGCTCGATCCCCGGGAAGAGTTCGAACTCGCCATCCACCAGCTCGAGCACGCCGTGCTCCATCAACGGGACAAAATCGTCCCTCATGAAACTTCCCCTGTCCTTGTCCGTCGGCTGCTGCGACAAATCCCAGTGCTTCTTCTGGACATAGTACTTCGCTTTCGTAAACGTCGGCACCAGCTTTCCATTGACGACCGTGGTTGAGCCACCAGCGTGGTCAAAATGCAGATGCGTCAAGATCACATCCGTCACGTCTGACGGGGAGACGCGGTGCCTGCTGAGCGATGAAATAAGATCGCCGCTCGAGTTGTCGAGTTTGTAGATGTCCTTCAGTCTGTCGTTCCACTTCGTCCCGTTCCCGTCATCCACGAGGATGGTTTTTCCATTTCCCTTCATCAGCCAGCAGCGGGCAGCGAGCTCGATGCGCTGACGCTCATCCGGCGGGTTCAGCCTGCTCCAGAACACCCACGGGACGATGCCAAACATCGCGCCACCGTCGAGAGAAAAGTGGCCCGTTTCGATGGGATAGATATCGTAGTTGCCAATTCTCATTGTCTGAAAGTGTATCCTGCTTGTCGCCGAGATAGAAACAAGAAGGTCGGTTGTCGAATTCCATCATAACACTGTGTATGATGGGTCCGACACCGACCTCATGGGTTTGCGATGGGATTCGTCTATTTCCGGAAGCGCGATGTCGCCGGGCTGAGCTCTGCAAACGTGCGGTCTGGATGAAGCTTCTTCGCTCGCTCGAATAGCACCTCCTCCGTTTCGACGTGATTCGGATCCGGGATACAGCAGTCGACGGGACACACCGCGGCACATTGTTCTTTCTCGAAGTGTCCCACGCACTCCGTGCATTTCTCGGGAACGATATAGTACAAGTCATTAGAGAGCGCATCATGCGTGGCTCCATCGAGCTCCCATTGCACACCGCCGGCGTAGATGGCGGTATTGGGGCACTCCGGCTCACAAGCACCGCAGTTAATGCACTCCTCGGTTATCACTGTCGCCATTCAAAAGTCTCCTCTAGTTTGAAATGAACTCAACGAACCGCTTGGTCATTCTCTGGGAATGGTGAGTGTCGCCTTATACTTTTGGGTTCTTCGCACCGCTGCAGAGTCCCGCTTCGCCTGAAAAACCTCAGCAAATGGCTCAACCATTCGCACCGAGTATAGCAAATAGAGGCAAGAAAAACAAGCAATTTGCCTCGCATCCGCGCCACTCAATCGCCTTCATTTTATTGGACTTCCAGAGAGTGACACCTCGATCACGCTCCGCTCTACACGATTCGAATCTTCACCGGTTTCACATTCCAGATCTTCTCAGCATAATCTCGGATGGACCTGTCGGAGGAGAATCCCCCGATACGCGCGACATTCAGGATCGACATTTTCGTCCAGAGCTCCTGATCGCGATATGCCTTGTCGACACGATCCTGGCCCTCGATGTACGACTGGTAGTCGGCCATGAGCATGTACTCATCGCGGTACAGAAGGGAATCGGCAAGAGGTTTGAAGAGGTTGGGATCTCCGTTCGACAGGAATCCGCGAGCCAGTAGATCGATGACCCCCTTGAGCTCGCTGTTTGACTCCACCGAGCGCATCGGATCGTACCCCTGTATCTTCAGGGTGTGAACCTCATCCGCCGTCAGGCCGAAAAGGAAGAAATTCTCCTCCCCTACCGCGTCTCGAATCTCGACGTTCGCCCCGTCGAGAGTCCCGATGGTGAGCGCTCCGTTCATGGAGAATTTCATGTTCCCGGTCCCGGATGCCTCCTTGCCTGCAGTGGAGATCTGCTCCGAAAGATCGGCTGCCGGATAGATTGCATGAGCATGCTTCACGTTGAAGTCGGGGAGAAAGACGACCTTCAATCGGTCCGCCACATCTGCGTCGTTGTTCACGACATCGGCTACGCTGTTGATCAGCTTGATAATCAGCTTCGCCATGTAATAGCCGGGAGCTGCCTTACCGGCGAAGATCACCGTCCGCGGAACGAAATCCAACTTCGGGTTCTGTTTGATCCTGTTGTAGAGCGTAAGAACATGGAGCACGTTGAGATGCTGGCGCTTGTACTCGTGCAAGCGTTTGACCTGAATATCAAAGAGGGAGTCCGGATTGACCACGACACCGGTGCGCTCACGAATGATCGACGCAAGCTTCACTTTATTCTCGTACTTGATGCGCCGCCAGTCGTCCCGGAATTCTTTCTTGGCGGCATACCGCTCCAGCTTCGGCAGCTCACCTTCCATATTCCGGATCCAGTTCTCACCGATCTTGCTGGTGATCAGCTGAGCGAGCCGGGGGTTGCCCAGCACAACCCAGCGGCGCGGCGTTACCCCGTTGGTAACGTTGAGGAACTTGTCCGGAAAGAGTTCATAGAAGTCGTGAAGGACATCCCGCTTGAGCAGCTCGGTATGCAGAGCCGCCACACCGTTGATGGCGTGGCTGCCCACGCTCGCGAGGTTGGCCATCCGCACGGACCTCTCGCCTGCTTCATCGATCAAGGAGAGGCGCGCAAGGCAAGCATCACTGATACCCTCTATCGCCTGTACTTCATCAAGGAATCTTCGATTGATTTCGAAGATAATCTCGAGATGCCTCGGAAGAAGACTCGCGAACAGCGGCAGGGGCCATTTCTCCAGAGCCTCGGGCAGCAAGGTGTGATTGGTGTACGCAAACGTGTTCCGGGTTATGTGCCAGGCTGAGTCCCACTCCATCGCGTGTTCATCGACGAGCAAGCGCATCAACTCGGCAACTGCGATCGAGGGATGCGTATCATTCAGCTGGATGGCATAGCTCTTGTGAAAATCGGTCAGCTCGTGTTCCCTGCGGAGATGAACTCTGATCATGTCCTGCAGCGAGCAGGATACGAAAAAGTATTGCTGTTCGAGCCGGAGGCGCTTGCCCTGGATCGCTTCGTCGTTGGGATAGAGGACCTTTGTAATATTCTCCGACGACACCTTGTCTTCCACAGCGCGGTAATAGTCGCCGACGTTGAACGCCTGGAAGTCGAACGACTCCGTCGCCTCCGCTTTCCAGAGCCGGAGGAGATTGACGGTATTCACTTTGTAGCCGGGCACGGGGATGTCGCACGCGACACCCCTGACCGAACGGTGTGGGATCCAACGCACCCTGTGGCGTCCTTCATCATCCTGCCAATGCTCCGTGTGACCTCCGAAGTTGATCACGAACGTGATCTCGGGCCGCGGAACTTCCCATGGATTGCCGAACCGGAGCCATTTGTCGGTCTCTTCCACCTGCCACCCATCACGGATTTGCTGATCGAATATGCCGAACTCATACCGGATCCCGTACCCGACGCCGAGGATTTCCAGCGTCGCGAGCGAATCGAGAAAACAGGCAGCGAGCCGACCAAGGCCGCCGTTCCCCAGCCCCGGCTCTTCTTCCTGCTCAAGCAGCTCATCCAGATTCTGTCCAAGCTCCTCGACGGCCTGTTGCACCTCCTTGTAGATCCCGAGGCTGATCAGGTGACTCCCGAGCTGCGGGCCGATGAGAAACTCCGCCGACAGGTAGCTCACGGATTTGTCTTTGCTGCCCATATAAGCTTCGATGGTCTGCATCCACCTGTGCAGGATTCTGTCGCGAACGGTGTACGCCACAGCCATATACCAATCGTTGCGCGTGGCGGTTCTCGGCACCCGCCCCTGGATCAAGTAAAGGTTATCCTTGATAGCGCGCTTCATGGCTCGAGGTGTAAGCGCAGTCCGGATATCCTCCTGAACCGATCGTTTCGGTGAGCGGGACGTTGGTCTGGTCTTGCCCTTTTTCATTTTATTGCTCCGGTACGTCTCAGCTTGTTGTTCTCGGCTTCATCCACTACGCCCCTTCCGCCTTCGCCAGGTTCTTCTTGCGTGCTCCCTGCCCCGAATGCTCTTTGACCGTACACAACCGGCCACGGGACGCTGTGTTATCACATCTACCAATTTCTCATGATTTCTCCAAAACACTCCAGGCCGCTCCCGATGACTCCGCCATAGCCGTGACCGGGACTCGTCCACGCGCCGGAAAGATAGAGATTCTTTATCGGTGTCCGATGAGGAAGCCTGCTCCGGCCGGAGTTATTCAGAGTCTGATCCCATCCGTAGATTGCCCCTCGATAGTTGCCCGTGTACCGAACGTTCGTCAACGGTGTCCCGATCTCTTTGACCTCTATCGCTGATGAAAGTCCAGGGAGAAGCGTTCCCTCCACCTTCCTGATGAGAATCCCTGCGATCCTTTCCTTTTCGGCCCGATAGGCTGTCTTCTTGCCCTCGAAGTAGTCAGCCTCGTATTGCTTCCAGTGATCGTACCCTTGAAGGACCATGATGTTCAGTGTGTTCTTTCCCTCAGGGGAATAGCCCTTGTAGATGTTGTCATAGAGCGTAGCGACATACCCGCTGTCCTCCACGTTCGCGTTGAGGGAGGCTGCGTAGTCGTTCTCGATGTCGTAGCCAGTCTCGTAGAAGATCTCAGTGCCGTCGACGCCTACCTTTCCAATGAGATCTTCTTTCAATCCCAGGAATACTTGAAAACTTGAGAGACTGATACTGAATTGGTCCATCTTTCCCAAGTACTCTTTCAGAAAGTC
>CAZTKU010000015.1:0-26723 GCA_964614245.1 uncultured Ignavibacteriaceae bacterium | reverse complement strand
CGGTAGGCTTTCATCTCCTTGGCGGGATACGGAACGAGGAGCGTTTTCAAATGATCGGTGTCTTTATACGCCCGGTCGAGCCACTGCTCGAAGTGCTGTTCGGGGAGGATCACCGGCATGCGGTTGTGAATCGGAGCCATCAGCTCATTCGGCTCCGTGGTGATAATCGTGAACGTAGGATGCTCTTTTCCTTCGGGGTCTTTCCAGATTGAAAACAGTCCGGCAAACATAAACGGAGATTCATCCTTCATCCGGATGCAGATTGGGTGTTTCTCTTCGACTTTCTTCGGTTTGCCGCGCACGTCGTGTGTGGTGGTGACACGCTGCCACTCGTAGAACGCCTCGGCGGGGACGAGGCAGCGGCTTCCTTTGAAATAGGGGGCGAACAGCTTGCTTTGCTCAATCGTTTCCCCTTTTGCATTGAACGAGGAAAAACTCGGCTTTGCGTCTTTCGCCCAATGTGGAATCAGCCACCACTGCATCTGCTCGGCAACCAGCTCGTCGCTCCGGATGGCGAAGACGGGTAAGCGTTGCATTGGTGAAGCGTTGTAGCGGGGGAGCTCTTTGAGTGCCTGTCCTGCATCCTTTACTTTATGGAGCTGTGCAAAGGTGGCGAGCACTCTCTTGCCGTCGATCAGGGCGTAGCGGCCGCACATCGTGGTGTCTCCGGATGATGTTTTCTGAAAAATATGAAATTCGTCGTCGAGAAGCCAATGATACCCGTTGACTCATCTCGTGCCGTTCAACCGGTTTCGTCGCAAGCGTTGGTTCAATCGTTTGTCGCGCCGCCGGGAAAGATCTATTTGCTGTACGGCGATAACCTGATTTTTCAGCTTTCGCTCAGGATGGCGGCCCACGCGATGGCGAAGGGGAGGCCGATCGCCGTGGTTGATGGTTGCAATCAGTTCAACGTTCATTTGCTGTCTCGTTTTGCCCGGGAGCGACGCCTGGATCCTGATCGATTCCTTCATCGCATTTTCATCTCACGTGGGTTCACCTGCTATCAAATGGAGCAAGCGATTGCCAACCGGCTTCCCTCGTTTCTCAAAGCCATTCATTCGAACACGGCAATGATCTTCGGTTTGCTCGACACGTTCTACGACGAGCAGGCATCGTTCCGCGAGGTGCAGCACATTCTCAAGCGACTTCTGCTCGTGCTGCAGGGAATGAAAGCTGACGGCATCTCGGTGCTGTTAACCTGCACGGAATGGAATGTCCTCCCGAAAGAACGCAACCAACTGTTTACAACGCTCAAGGGGAGCATGGATCGGGTCTATCGCCTGGAGCTCGATGAGGCACAAACGCCGCAGTTGTTTCTGGAGCGGACAGCGCAGGAAATTATTCCAACCAAGTATCCTGTAGGGGCCAGTCTAAGACTTGCTCCTACGCGTCCATATCAGGGGAGAGGAGATGATCGCTATGGGACGCACGGTCCCGACCTTTACGAATATTATCGACAGCGAGATCGCAAGCTGGTCGAAGTACCGGCGGGGACTTCGCAAAGAGGACCAAGAGGTATTCGATGACGTGTTCCGCGCGGCGAAGCTGCACCTCGCTGAGAACTTCTATGCCATGCGGACGATCCCGTTCGAAAGCATTGTGATCTCAATTGCCGTTGAGCAGCGGAAGCTGATCAGGCAGCTGCAGGAACGGATCATTCGGTTGGAGGGCCAGCTTACCGATTAAGAAGCCATACGAAGGGCAATAACTACCGCATATTTCTTGAGGGTGGCAGGAATGCCAGGATGAGTCCTTGTTTGGCGCGAATCCCGTCGGGCGTGCGTTCAAGAAGATTCATTTGAACCAACTCATTAATGTCACGTGTCAATGTCATATCTGAAAGACCCGCATAGTTTGCAGCGACGCGTGGGCTAAGCTCCTTAATCTTTGAGATGGGCACAAACTCTCGATGAGCTGAAAGATCCAGCACCAAGTGCCGTCTTCGAATATCACCTTTGCTGTTTTTGTCTTTAAATGTCTCGTGAACGTAGTTGCGCCAAGTAACACTCCATTGTTGTTCTCTAATGACGGAGATTTGCTCACGGAGTCCTTCAACAAAACCGCTTGCGGCGTATTCTATAAATGGTAGAATGTCTCCGCCCGATTTACTTGCATTATCTAGTTGTCTGTAATACTCCTGTCTAGTCTGGTTGTAGTGATTACTCAGCAGGTGCGTGGCCGCCGAAGGAATTCCAGCCTCCAATAGTATTCGAAATTCGAGAAATCGAGCTGTTCTTCCGTTGCCATCGCCAAAAGGATGAATCCACGCAAAATACAGATGTGCAACCGCAGCTCTGAGGATACCAAATGCGATTCTGTTCTCGTCGGAAACCCAAAACTCACTATTCATCCAATCGCAGAGTCGTGTGAGAAGATACTTGCAGTCTTCAAACGGTACTGCCTTGTAGCGGGCGACGCCAACGGAATAAGTTCGCATCTCGCCAGGAATTACGTTGTCTTCAAGCTTTAATTTGTCAAGCACTAGACGATTGTATTGTGCAATCTCATCTACTGAAATAGCAGAGGCCGTCCCATCGAATATATTTTTTGCGATCAGGTTACAAGCATCTATGATGTTTTTGACTTCTTGGGCTAAGTATTCCTTTGAAGGCGAGAGTTTCAATTTTCCCTCGAGAAGATCAAGGACTTCCTTTTCTGAAAGAGTATTACCCTCGATTGCAGTGGTAGCAGCAGCACCTTTTGCGAGATAAATCTGATGAAGCTCACGAGCGGTGGTTGGTCGTAACGGAACGCCAGCGATGTGTTCACATTTGGATTGTGCTTCGCCCAGTTTAAGCCAAAGTTTGTGATTAACCCTTCTTAGATCTAGTTGAAAGGTAAACCAAGGGTGTGTTGCTTCATATGAGCGCATAAATGTTTTATATTTTGTTTGCTGTAAGCCATTTGTATATAATTGGTTACAATTTTAATATATTAAAAAATATATATATAATGTAATACATTATGTTATAATGTAAGATTTGCATTCCCATATTGCAATAGTGAAAAGTGCAATAAACAAGGCATTTTTTGCCAGAAAAGCCTATGGGTAGATGTTCCACTATCACCGGATGGCTCTTCGATGTTTATCCGACTCCCCGGGGGTTCACGCTCTGGTTCATCGATCAGAATGGGGAGAAGCATCGTCGCTTCAGTGCGTTTGTGCCCTCCTTTTTTCTTCACCTGAATGGCAGTGATACGCGGCGCGCGGAGGCGCTCGGTACACGATGCCCCATTCCCTTGACGCTCACGCGAACGACGAGGACGGAAATTTACTCCGGGGACCCGCTCGATGTGCTGCAGGTGAGCGTGCATGATGCGATGCGCTTCAGGGATGTTGTGTGGTATTTTGAGCGGTTCTTTCCTCACTTTACGTTTTTCAATTCCGACATCCTGGTCGCCCAGCTGTTTCTCTACGAGACACAACTCTTCCCGCTTGCGTTTGGCGACTATGAGTTTGATGAGAACGAGCAGCTCACTGGCTGGACGCTGTGCGACTCACGCGAAGCGACGGATTACCAGCTGCCTCCCTTTTCGATCATGCTGCTGCGGAATGCGAATGACTTCGTGCCGCCGAAGTACCAGAAGCATCTCCAGCTTGAAGTGATCTACGATGACCGCACGTACGTGCTCGAACAGGAAACGCCGCGCGAAGTGCTCGAAGCTCTGAACTGGCATCTGCATCGGTGCGATCCGGACATTGTTCTGACGGACTACGGCGACTCGGTCCTGATGCCGAAGATCACCGCCTTGGCGCAGCGGTACAAGGTGCCGTTGTTGTTCAACCGCGACCAGGATGCGGGCTACGTGACAACGAAGGAGTCGAGCTTCTTCCAGTATGGCAAAATCGTTCACAAGGACGGAGCGTTTGAGCTTGCAGGGCGATGGCATGTGGATGCCACCAACTCGATGACGGTGGCTGAGGCGGATCTCGACGGATTGTTCGAGATGACACGGCTGACGCAGATGTGCGGCCAGCGGCAGGGGCGGGCAAGCATCGGCACCTCGATGTCGTCGCTGCAGCTGTCGTGGGCGTACCGGAACAACATTTTGATCCCCGCGAAGAAGCGTGAGCCGGAGGACTTCAAATCCGCTGCCACGCTGCTGCTGGCGGACCGCGGCGGGCTCATTTTCAATCCGCCGCTCGGCTACCACGAGAGCGTTGCCGAGCTCGATTTTGTGTCGATGTATCCGACCATCATGGTCGAGCACAACGTGTCACCGGAGACTGTCAATTGTCGTTGCTGCAAGAACGGGAAAGTGCCGGAGCTCGGATACTCGATCTGCGAGAACCGGGAGGGGATCGTGCCGGCGACGCTGCGCGCCGTCGTGAAGAAACGGGCGTACTACAAGGCGATGAAAAAGAAGTATAAGGGGAACGATGAAGTGCTGTATCGTCGGTACGACCGCCGGCAGAACGCACTCAAGTGGATGTTGGTGAGTTGTTTCGGGTATCTCGGGTACAAGAACGCGCGGTTCGGCAAGATTGAGGCGCACGAGTCGGTCAACGCATTCTCACGCGATGCTATTTTGAGCGCCAAGGAAATTGCTGAAAGCCATGGCTTTCACCTGCTCCACGCAATTATCGATTGCATATGGCTGAAGAAGGAGGGCGCAACGGAACGGGAGTACGAGGATCTCTCCCGGGAAATCGGGCGAAAGGTGGGCATTGACATTTCGCTCGAGGGGATCTACAACTGGATTCTTTTTCCGGCATCGAAGATGGATCCGGACATCACCGCGGCCAACCGGTACGTCGGCTGGTATCGCCACGGCGAGATTAAAATCCGTGGTATCGAAACGCGGCGTCGGGATGTGCCAAAGTTCATCAAGAATATGCAATCAGCCATGCTCGAGCGCCTGTCCGGCGCACAGGGTGTAGAAGAAGTGTCCGCAAAGGTGCCCGAGCTGCTTGAGATTGTGCAAAACTTCATCTCGCTCCTGCGCAGCGGAAAAGCAAACCCGATGGAACTCGTCCTCCGCCGGCACATCACCAAAGAAGCGGATGAGTATACCAACAACAGCTTGAGCGCCGTGGTCTCGAAGCTCGTCAAGGAGATGGGAGTTCCTCTCGCCGCGGGAGAATCGATTGAGTTCATCATCATCGATCAATCGGGCAAAAAGAAACCGGAGAAGGCCAAACCGCTCGCGCTCTACGCGTTTGAGGATGGTTATGATATTGAGCAGTACACGGAATTTGCGCTGAAAGCGGCCGAGACCCTCCTGCTCCCGTTGGGCTACGATCTGCAGAAGCTGAAAGAATACCTTGGTCTCTCAACACCCGCGGACAAGAAACGCGGTCGCGCAGCGCGGGTCCTTGAGTTCCATCACTCCACTCCCACGAAGCAGATCCCGCTGTTTCGGATGCGCGTCCACCCCTGAGATAAGACTATGACGCAGCAAGTCATGACGGGTCGCGGCGCCGGCTTCAATCCGCCTAACAGGTTCGAAGCGCTGAAGATCGAGAGAACCCCGGATGATCTCGCTCAATACTTCGAGGATCCTGATCCCGACCGCAGCGTGCTGACCAAATTCTATATTGATCACACCAAGTCCGTTCTAGCGAAAAACGATAGCCCCGATCTTGAATTCACCTACAGCCTGAACCCGTACCGGGGCTGTGAACACGGCTGCGTTTACTGTTACGCGAGACCGTCACATGAGTACCTTGGATTTTCCCCAGGCTTGGATTTCGAAACGAAGATCATGGTCAAGCCCGACGTGGCTCGGCTGCTGGAGGGGCAATTCAGAAGCGCGTCGTGGCAGCCGCAGGTGGTTGTCGTTTCTGGGGACACCGATTGCTATCAGCCTATCGAGCGAAAGCTGCAACTCACGCGTCAATGCCTCCGCGTCTTCTTCAAGTACCGTAATCCTCTTTCCATTACAACAAAAAATGCCCTCATCCAGCGCGATATCGATATTCTCAAAGAACTCGCGACGCTCAAGCTTGTTCTTGTCATCATTACCGTCACCACACTCAATCCAGAACTCGTTCGCGCAATGGAGCCCCGAACGTCAACCCCCGTCAAGCGGCTTGAAACCGTCGAGGCACTTGCACAAAACGGCATACCCGTTGGCGTCAATATCGCTCCCGTCATCCCCGGTCTGAATGACTGCGAAATACCGTCGATTCTTAAACATGTCTCAGAGCGGGGCGCACAGTTTGCGAGTCACGCGATGGTGCGGCTCCCGTACGCCGTGAAGGAGCTTTTCGTTGACTGGCTCGAGCGTGAGCTCCCAGAACAAGCTCAGCGAATTCTGAGCCGCATTCGAGCTGTGCGCGGAGGAGATCTATCATGCTCGGACTTCGGCAAGCGGCTCCGGGGAGAAGGAAGGATCGCCGAGGCCATCGATCAACTCTTCCACGCACATTGCAGGCGTTATCACCTCAATGACGAGAAGCTATCTCTCTCAACCGAACACTTCCAGCGTGATCACTCAAGCCAGATGAAACTTCTTTAATCTGCAGATCTGTCTCCCCCTTCTTGATTCTTTTTCCTCTTTTTCATAATATTGCAGCGCTGCTTTTGAACCAGTATGAGCTGTCGAGCCTGCGGCGTTCTCTTTCCATTTCTACTATTGTTGAAGAGACTTCATGGCAATCACAGTACGAAACCTGACGAAGTACTACGGACACGAGAGGGCGATCAATGACATCTCGTTCGACGTGAAAACGGGTGAGATCCTTGGTTTTCTGGGCCCTAACGGGGCAGGCAAGACCACGACGATGAAGATCATCACCTGCTACATGCCGCCGACGGCTGGGACGGTCGACGTCGATGGGTACAACATAGCTGACCATTCTCTCGAAGTTCGACGCAAGATCGGGTATCTCCCCGAGTTGAATCCGCTGTATATGGACATGAACGTCTTAGAGTACCTCGACTATGCTGCGCGTCTGCACGGGATCGAGCGGTCGAAAATCAAGCAGCAGATGAATCATATGGTGGAGGTGTGCGGACTCAAGGAGGTGCGGCACAAAGACATCGGCGAGCTCTCGAAGGGATACCGGCAGCGGGTTGGCCTCGCTCAGGCGATGATTCATGAACCGGACGTTCTGATCCTCGACGAGCCTACCAGCGGACTCGATCCGAACCAGATCGTGGAAATTCGCAATCTCATCAAACAGCTCGGGCGAGCCAAGACGGTCATTCTTTCGACCCATATTCTCACCGAAGTGCAGGCAACGTGCGATCGGGTCATCATTATTAACGAGGGGGCAATCGCTGCAGATGGGACACCGGCTCAGCTGCAACAAGAATTCCACGGGTCGGAATCGATCACCATTGAGCTCAAAGCGAACGTGGCGAACGCGATGATCGACATTTTTCCGAAGATCAAAGCTCTGCCGAACGTGGAGTCAGTGGAATACGGCGGGGGAAGCGACGGTGCGCACCGGTTCTCCATCTTCGCTGTGAAAGGGAGTGACATCCGGGAAGAGCTGTTCAAGCAAGCTGTGAGCGAGAAATGGGTCCTGCTGGAGATGTCGAGAAAAGTGACGAGCCTGGAGGAGGTGTTTCATAAGTTGACGAAGTCGGAGGACGGTAAACAGTAAGCATGTGAGTATGAAGTTTGTGAGTAGCAAGTATTTGAGTATTTGAGTATGTGGGTAGGAAGTGGAGAGGGAGGGTGGGTGAGCGTGAGAGTGGAATAGAAAATGAGAACCGCAACAATCGACAATCGGAAATCTTCCTATGACTTTTGACGTGAAATCGCTTTCCGGCAACCTGAACAACGTTGGTACGATCTTTCAGAGGGAGATTCGCTCGTACTTCAATTCGGCAATCGCGTATGTAGTGATCGTCGTGTTCCTTGCCATCATCGGCTGGTTTCATACGAGCAACCTGTTCCTGGCAAATGTTGCATCGTTGCGGCTGATGTTTGAGCTGGTACCCGCGGTGTTTCTTTTCGTTGTTCCGGCTATCACGATGCGGTTGCTCTCAGAGGAGAAAAAGTCAGGCACCATCGAACTTCTCACCACCAAACCGCTCCACGACGTCGAGATCGTCCTGGGGAAATTCTTTGCAGCCTGGGCTCTTTTCGGGATTGCGCTTCTCCTCACCCTCGTCTATTATCTTACGATTGCGTTCCTCGGAAATATCGATAATGGGCCTGTGATTGGTGGATATTTGGGATTGATGCTGATGGCCGGTGCTTATGTCGCGATCGGTCTGCTCGCTTCGAGTCTGACCGAGAATCAAGTCGTTGCGTTCATTATCGGGTTTGTTCTGGTGTTTGCGTTGTTCATGCTGGACAAGGTGTTGCTCTATGTACCGGAGTCGCTAACAAGCATCGTCGAGTTTCTCGGGATTGATTATCATTTCTCCAATATAGCCCGGGGCGTTATTGATACGCGCGATGTGATCTACTTCCTCTCCCTGCTGGGGTTCACGCTGTACTTGGCCGTTGTCTCGCTCGGCCGACGGAAATGGTGAGGTAATTGCCGATTGTCAATTTCAAATTGACAATTGAAAATCGGAAACCGTTACCAATGATTGAACTATGAAGAAGCACAAGACGCAGACAATCGCCCGGATCGCACTGATCCTTGGGATTCTGGTTGTCCTTAATATCATTTCGATTCGTCTCTTCGGTCGACTCGACCTTACCTCACAGAAGGTGTACACGCTTTCCGATGCCAGCAAGAATATGGTCGGCACGCTCGATGATCGTGTCACTCTCAAGGCATATTTCACCGAGGATCTTCCTGCTCCGTACAACAGCAATCGCCGAGCAGTTCTGGACATCCTCAATGAATATAAGGCGTACGCAAAAGGGAATTTGCAGTATGAGTTCATCAACCCTCAAGGAGAAAAAGGCGAGCAGGATGCACAACAACAGGGCATTGCACCAGTCCAGGTTCAGGTCGTGAACGAAGACAAACTGGAGGTGAAGCGTGGATACCTTGGCCTGGTGATGCTTTATGAGGATCGGAAGGAGGTCCTGCCAGTTATTCAGAATCTCAGTTCACTGGAGTACGACATTAGCAGCGCGCTGAAACGATTGACCACGCGGACAAAAAAGAAGATTGGCTATACCACAGGACACGGTGAAGCGGACATCTCAGCCATGCGTCAGACCTATCAGGCGGTGTCCTCTCAGTATGATCTGACGCCAGTCGAACTCAGCAAAGGTGAGCCGGTCCCGCTGGACGTCGCGACGCTGCTGGTGATCTCGCCACAAAACCGTTTTCAAGACAGCGCGAAGTATCAAATCGACCAGTACCTCATGCGCGGCGGGAGAATCGCCTTCCTCTTGAACCGGGTCAATGCAAATCTTCAAATGAGGATGGGGCAACCAGTTGATCTCGGCCTCGAGGATATGCTTCAGCAGTATGGCACGCGCGTGAACCCCGATCTTGTCCGCGATGTGCAGTGTGCGAATATCTCTGTCTTGCAGCAGCAAGGGGGTTTCACGTTCCAGAGCCAGGTCCCGTTCCCCTACATTCCTGTCGCTTCGAACTTCAACACGAACAATCCCATTGTGAAAGACCTGCAGAGCGTCTTCTTTCACTTTGTGAGCTCGGTCGATACGAACGGTGCGGCAGGAAAAGGTTTGAAGACTGAGGTGCTGGTGCGTTCCTCGAAGCGGAGCGGGCGCCAGACGGGATTCTTCCTCATCGACCCGTTCCAGCGATATACACCAGCAGACCTCGCTGAGGATGGAATTCCGCTTGCCGCAATTGTGCATGGTTCTTTTAAGAGCTTTTTTGAGGGCAAGCAACCTCCTGCTCTCGTAACGAGCAGCCCGGAAACCAGAATCGTCGTTGTGGGTGACGGCGATTTCATGAAAGACGACTTCCTCGGCAACAGGGGCAATCTGACCTTCCTCGCTAACATCGTCGACTACCTTGCTGATGACGCCGGCCTGATTACGATTCGTTCGAAGAACGTCGCAACTCCTCCCCTGGAGCAGGTATCCGACGGGACGAAACGGTTCTTGAAATATGCTGATTTGATCGGTCCGCCAATACTGATCGTTGCGTACGGTCTGTTTCGGTGGCGAAGACGGGTAGCCTTCAAGGAAGCGATCGAAGCACAGGGCTAAGGGGGAAGCTTGCGGATTAATGATTGCGGAGTGTCGAACGCTGGCCTCGTTCCGACCATGTGTATTCTGACTTCTTCACGATCCAGCCAAGTTCCACACAGGCATTGACAGAGCTGCTATGAACCGAAACACTTCTATTCTCATCGGCATCCTTCTTCTGCTGGTTGCTATTGCCTATCTCGTCATGCAGAAGCCCGGGGAACAAAGCTCAACAGGTGAGTCAGGAGAATACCTCGTGAAGGTGGATTCGCTGGCGGTAGACAGAATCGAGATCAAATCTCCCACAGTGAAAATCCTGCTCGAGAAGAAAGGAGTGGAGTGGTTTGTTCAGGAACCGGTGTCATATCGTGCCGATCAATCCAATGTCGCTTCATTGATTCACGAGAGCAAGAACCTTGAGGTCAAGAGCATCGTCTCCAATAAGCCGGAGAAGCGGTCAGTCTTTCAGGTCGATTCCACAGGCACGCTCGTGAAGATGTCTGCACACGGGTCCGAACATGCTGCTTTTATCATTGGCAAGTCAGGAAGCAGCTTCTCGGAGACGTATGCGAGACGAGCAAGCTCGAACGACGTGGCTCTCGTAGGCGGCGCATCGAGCTACACGTTCAACCGGCCGATCAAAGATTGGCGTGATCGCACAATCCTTGCCACCCCTCAGGAGAGAATCAAAGAAGTTAAATTTCAGTATGGGGACACCACCTTCGTCCTTGCGTTTGAAGACAGTACCTGGATGGTGGGCAAGGATTCGACTCAGGATTGGGTGGTGAACACCCTTCTTTCCTCGCTTTCAAACTTTCAGGCTGACGACTTCGTTGATACGATCACTTCAAAGCCTCCCAAGATTACCGCGCAGATTTCGTACGGTGGTGCGCAGATCACCTTCGCTTATGTGAAAGACGGAGACAAATATCTTGTACAGAGCTCTCACTCGCCCCAATGGTTCGAAGTCCAGACCTGGCGTGCAAATCAAGTCCTGAAACGCAAGAAGGATCTTGTGAAGTCCGGCAAATAAGGCAGTCCCTCCGCGCCCCTCTCACCACCGTCCTGTACCAACCGCGCACGAATTCCTTGCTTAGCGGCGCAAATTTGGTTAATTTTCAACGCTTTGGAGCGACAATTCTGATTCATCACGATCATTTCAGCGAGGTGTGCAGCATGCAAAAGTCTCACTTATTGCTCGTCCTTGTTTTTACTTTGGTCTTGGTGTTCGCCGGCTGTGCGGGGTCCGGCCCATCGTTGGTCCTGGGGAAGTTTGGCGATGAAACGCTGTCTCTGGAAGAATTCGAAGATGCTTACGCAAAGAACAACGGCGGCTGGGACAAAGCTACGACCTCATCCATCGAGGATCGGGAACGGTTCCTGGATTTGCTCGTCAAATTCAGACTCAAGGTCAAGGAAGCGCATGACCGTGGGCTTCTTGCAGATACCGCGATTCAAAATGAGCTTGAAGGCTACAAGGTATCAGTTGCTACCTCTTACATGATCGAGAAGGAGCTTATTGAGCCGAAAATCAAGGAACTGTACAACCGCATGCGCGAGGAGATCCGGCCAAGCCACGTCTTGATTCGCCTCAAGCAAGATTCAACCCCCGCTGATACTCTCGTTGCCTACAACAAGGCAATGAAGGTGATCGGGCTGATTCCGGAAATAAGCTTCGATACACTCGCCGCAACCTACTCAGAGGATGAAAGTGCCTCTTCCAATAAGGGCGACCTAGGGTTTTTCTCCGCTGGCCGGATGGTGCCAGAGTTTGAGGACGCATGCTACAGCCTCAGAGAGGGGGAGTACACTCAATTTCCCGTCCGAACGCAGTTTGGATATCACGTCATTGTGATGACCGCTCGACAGCCCAACAAAGGTGCCGTGCGCGTGAGTCACATTCTTCGCAGATTTGGGCAATCCGGTGAGGACACGCTGGTGGTTCGGGATTCCGTTTGGGTCATTTACCGGCTGCTCCAGGGCGGATTAGACTTCGCGAAGGCGGCGAGCCGGTTCAGCCAGGATCCCGGAAGCAGCCAAAATGGTGGAGATATTGGCTACTTTGAGCGTGGGCGCGTCCGTCCCGACATCGAAGCGCTCTTCTATGATACGCCGATCGATTCCATCACGAAACCATTTCAGCTCCCCTATGGCTACCATATCTTCAAGATTACGGGGACAAAGGGAACGGCGCCGTTTCAAGAGATTGAAAAAGACCTTCGTCAGCAGTATCAGCAGATGCGGTACATGAAGGATTATCAGAACTATGTTCACGAGTTGAAAAAAAACCGTCAGCTCGATTTTGACGTCGTGGTGCTGCACCAGCTCACGCTCGCATTCGATAGCACAAAGACGCCATCAGCTGAGAGGTGGAGTGACACACTGTCAAGCGACATGAGGCGTCGCCTCCTCTTCACATGCGAGGATCGCTCATTCACCGTTGAGGATTTCGTGCAGCACGTTAATTCCGCCGCTGAGTTCAAGTCCCTGGCGTTGAATGCCCGGAATGTCGAGTATATGGTTGAGCGAATGTCGGAGGCGAAAGTCGTGGAGCAGCACGCCCGTCAGGTTCCCGATCGGTATCCAGCATTTCTCAAACTGATGCAGGAATATCAGGATGGCATTCTGCTCTACCGCATAGAACAGGACGAAATCTGGAAGCAAGTCGTGGTGAACGATTCGTTGCTCGAAATCTATTACCGTGAGAATAAGCAGAAATATCGATGGCCTGAGCGGGTGAACTTCGCGGAGATTTACCTGACCTCTGATAGCCTGGCGAAAGCAGCGTATAAGGAAATTCAAGCCGGGAAGGACTTCAGCGACGTGGCAGAACAACGCACGATGCGTCAGGGGTACAAAGAGAAAAGAGGCGTTTGGGGATTTCAGCCAAATCCCTCGAACGAACTATCGCGATACGCAGCTATCTTGCCGGTCGACAGCATCCCACCCCCGTTTGAACACCCGTCGGGATGGTCCATCATCAAGGTTCTGGGAAAAGACAGCTCGAGGGTGAAGACATTTGAGGAGGCGAAGCCGGAGCTGATCAGCGCATATCAGGAACATGCCTCGAAGATTCGCGAGCAGGAATGGGTAACGACGCTGAAAACGAAATACCCGGTCACCTTGAACAAAGAACTCCTCCCAACGGCCTTCAAGAGGAAACGTGGTGAAACGAAATAGGCTTCCTGCGCTTTTGATGTTCGTGCTGCTTGTTGCAGGCTGCAAAAAGGGCGAACCTTCTGTGACGCCCGTTGCCCGCCTGGATAATACGACGTTGACACTGGAGGAGATCACGGGGCAGCTGGATTCATCCCGCGGTGTCTCAGCCGCGCAATTGAACGAGTATCTTCAGCGCTGGATCAACGATGAGATCCTCTACCGGGAGGCGGTACGCCGGGGGCTCGACCAGAAGGCAAGTGTGCGCGCGCGGCTCGAGGAGGTTCGACGCCAACTTGCCATCAACGCCTTGCTGGACGATGTGATCTACACCCAACAGTCGTCGCGCAGTACGCCGCAGGAGGTCTCTCAGTATTACCAGTCCCATATCAATGAGTTCCTGCTCTCCGGTGATGTCGCGCTGGTAAGCTTCGTGTTGTTTCGGGATCGCGATGCCGCGAATGCCTTCCGCACCAGGGTATTGCAGGGAACGCGGTGGGGAGACGCCCTCAAGCAGGCGCTTGCTGCCCCCCAACAGGCTGCGGTGATTGCCGTGCACGTTGATTCCGTTTACTACACGCAAAACACGTTGTTCCCAGTGGAGCTCTGGCGTGTGGCATCCGCATCGGGAAAAGTGGAACCGTCCTTTCCCATCCGCACCGGTGATGGCTTCTATGTCCTCATCGTCTGGAGACTGAGCCGCCCGGGACAACGTGCCGATCTTGCATATGTGGAGCGGGAAATTCAGAGCCGGCTGGCGATCGAACGCCGCCAGCGGTTGCTGGCGGAGCTCATGGAGAACCTGCGTGCCAAACATACTGTTGAAATACTTGTGAGCGCTGGGGATACGGCGGCGATGAAATATGCGAAATAGGAGATGTCTTATGAAGCGATTAAGGATGTTTCGTTGGGTCGCCGGGATCGTCTCCCTATTGTTTGTCCACCTGGCGGGTCTCAACTACCTTGCCGGCCAGACGCTTCTTGACCGCATCGTGGCTGTCGTGGACAAAGAGATCATCACCGAGTCGGATTTGCAGGAACGGCTCAACTACATCGCCCTCCAGAATCGCTTGGATCCGACCAAACCGGAACTTCGCAAGCAAGTGCTGGAAGCGATGATTGCCGACAAGCTGGTCCTTGCGCAGGCCATCATTGACAGTATTTCTGTGACGGAAGAGGAGGTCACCCATGCGCTGGACCAGCAGTTCCAGAATCTCATCCTCCGTGCGGGCTCCGAGCAACGGCTCGAGCAGATGTATGGCAAACCCGTCGCGCGGCTGAAGCGGGAAGCACGCCCTGAGATACGAAAACAGATGCTCATTCAACGCATCCGTCAGCAGCGCGAATCCACTATTCAGGTCACCCGACGGGAGGTAGAAGAGTTCTACGAATCGTATAAAGACAGTCTTCCGAACGTCCCTGAGGAACTCGATCTGAGTCACATCTTCGTCGTCCCCAAGCCCGACTCGGCGTTGGACGAACAGACGCGGAAGAAGATCAGCACCCTTCGTGATAGCATTCTGGCAGGGGGGGATTTCGCGGACTTTGCCAAACGATACTCACAGGACGGAAGTGCCGCTGGCGGCGGTGATCTGGGTTGGGCGAAGCGAGGGCTGGTGTTTGTGCCGGAGTTTGAGAGTGCGGTGTTTGCACTGAAGGAGAAGGAGATCTCTCCGGTTGTGAAAACGGAGTTTGGCTATCACGTTATCCAGCTCCTGGAGCGGCGCGGGGAGTCAGTCCATGCCCGCCATATCCTGTTGCGCATCGAGAAGGGCCCGTCGAGCGATTCAGTGACGGTTGAACGACTGAGAAGGCTGCGGGAGCGGCTGATCCAAGGTGAATCGTTTGCAGAGCTCGCGCGAAAGTATTCGGAAGATGAAGACACGAAGTCGCTCGGGGGCGATCTTGGTCGCGTTGCGGTCGATCAGCTTGAAGCCGACTTTGAATCCGTCGTCAAGGACCTGAAGCCGGGTGAAATAAGCCAGCCCCATCGTGTTTCTCTGCGCTCGTCCTATGGGTATCAGATCGTTCTGCTCAAGAAGCGCATCCCTGCTCACAGTGTGAATATGGCAGAAGACTACCGGCGCGTCGAGCAGATGGCGCTGTTCGTCAAGCGGAACCGTCTCTCTGCTGAGTGGATCGAAGAACTCAAGAAAAGTATCTACTATGAAGTGAGGCTGTAGGTACAGAGTGATCGGAAGTGGAGAGAGATGTGCAGGAAAAATTGTGCAGGGGAGCTGTAGCGAAAGGGAGACTCGAATGGGGCGAAAGCCCATACTGAGCCATGAGCAGCTTGAAGTCTACCAGCTTTCGTTTGAAGCTGCGATGCGGATCTTTGAGATTTCAAAAAGGTTTCCAAAGGAAGAAACCTACTCTTTAACTGATCAAATTCGCCGATCTTCTCGGTCAACTTGTGCTAACTTGACGGAGGCGTGGCGAAAGAGACGATACCGAGCAGCCTTTCTAAGTAAGCTGAGTGATGCCGAGACTGAGGCGACAGAGACTCAAACTTGGCTTAAGTTCGCTGTTGAATGTAACTATCTTGAGAGGGAAGAATTTCAGAAATTGACCGAGACCTACGATCGAATCATCGGAAAGATGGTTGTCATGATCAATAATCCGGATCCTTGGATTCTTAGAAAGGTTCACTGACTTTCTCGCTTGCACCCCTGCCCCCCGCTCCTCTGCTCCCAGCAAAGTAGCGCTCAGGGAATCGCAGGAGCATCTGCCACTATCAACTGCATATCTTCGAATGAATGACGTCGAAGCAGTCACAAAGCTCTCCAAAGCCTACCGCGATCTTCGCGCGGAGATCGCGAAGGTGATCGTTGGCCAGGAGCGTGTGATCGAACACCTCCTGATTGCCCTTCTGTCACGCGGGCACTGCTTGCTGATCGGTGTTCCCGGCCTTGCCAAGACGTTGCTTATCAAGACACTTTCGGAAGCGCTTGAACTCAAGTTCAGCCGCATCCAGTTCACGCCGGACCTCATGCCCAGCGATATCACCGGAACGGAAATCATCGAGGAAAACGTTTCGACGGGACAGAAATCGTTCAAATTTGTGCAGGGGCCTGTGTTCGCCAACATTATTCTGGCCGATGAGATCAACAGAACGCCTCCCAAAACGCAGGCAGCTCTGCTTGAATCCATGCAGGAGCACCATGTCACCGCCGCGGGGGAGACCTACCGCCTCCAGGAGCCGTTCTTTGTCCTGGCGACGCAGAATCCCATCGAGCAGGAAGGAACATACCCGTTGCCCGAGGCACAGCTCGACCGCTTCATGTTCAACCTGTGGCTCGACTACCCATCGTTCGAAGAAGAAGTCAAGATTGTCAAGACGACTACGAGTCCATACGAACCCGACCGAAAGCGCGTGTTGAGTGCGGCGGAAATCATTGAATTTCAAGACCTCGTACGCCGCGTTCCGGTCGCGGAGAACGTGATTGAATTTGCCGTCACATTGGTGAATCGAACGCGGCCAAAGTCAGACGGTGCGCCGGCCTTTGTGAACAATTGGATTCGATGGGGGGCTGGTCCACGCGCGTCACAATATTTGATTCTCGGTGCGAAAACGCGAGCGATCCTGAACGGACGCCACACACCCGATATCGAAGATGTGAAGACACTCGCTGCGCCCGTCTTGCGACATCGAATCGTGACGAGTTTCAACGCTGAAGCCGAGGGTGTTTCAACGATCGACATTATCGAGAAGTTGGTGAACAGTGCGGAGTGATGGAGAGATGCGCAAGTGAAGGCGAAGCTCAGCATTTCAGATTGGAGTCGATTCCACCGCTCAGCCGCGTCCGGCAAACAAACCGCTGTTGCCTTCCGAACGCTTGCTCGGCTCCTCCCCTTGGTATTCTTCTGTCTGGTAGCCTTTGCCCAATCCCCTACTACTCAGCGATACTGGATCACGTTTCGTGACCGAAGTGATGATTCCCGACTTGATTTTGCGAGGGCGAACGCGCGGGACCTTGGGATTTCCGACCGGACTCTCTGGCGGCGCGCGAAGGTTCTCCCGCCCGATCGCTTGATTGACGAGCTCGATCTCCCCGTTCCGCAATCCTACATTGATGCGATACGATCAACCGGCGCCTCCATTCGCTCGACATCGAGATGGTTCAATGCGGTGTCGGCGGAAATGACATCGGCGCAGCTCTCCACAGTGGTCGCTCTTCCGTTCGTTGAGTCGACTCGACCCGTTGCAGTGCATCTCGGAAAACGGTCACCGGTGACACCGTCAACTACGCTCTCTCCACTCCTCAAACAGATTTCAATCGGCGGGCTCGATTATGGCCCTTCATTTGCTCAACTGAATGCCGTGAAGATCGTGGATCTGCATGCTCGCGGGGTCACGGGTGGCGGAGTGATTGTGGGCATGATTGATGACGGCTTCAACCAGCATGCGGTGCATCCAGCTCTGAAGAACACCAAGGTGCTTGCGGAATATGATTTCGTCCAGCGCGATAGCAACACCGCCCGAGCTCCCGGGGAATTCTCTTCCCAAGGTAATCATGGTCAAGGGACATTCTCGCTCCTCGGTGGTTTTGAAAATGGGAAGCTCATCGGAGCCGCTTTTGGCGCGTCATTCATCCTCGCGAAAACCGAAATTGACAGCGTCGAAATCAGAGCTGAGGAGGATCTGTATGTCGAGGCGCTGGAGTGGATGGAGCGGCTAGGGGCGGATGTCGTTTCAACATCGCTCGGTTACGACGACTTTGATCCTACGCTACGGTACAATGTGGGTGATATCATCTATGCCATGAAGGATGGCAAAACCGGGACGACATCAAAGGCTGCAGGGGTAGCAGCGCGGAAGGGGGTCCTTCTTGTCACGGCGATGGGAAATGAAGGTTGGTGGCGAAAAGACAGTACATTGACGAAGACCATCAGAGACACCACCGGGAGCCTCATAACTCCCGCAGATGCGGATAGCATCGTCTCCGTCGGCGCGGCTTTCGTGAACGGCGAGGTCGCCGGTTTCAGCTCTACCGGTCCCACTGCTGATGGCCGTATCAAGCCAGAAGTCATTGCACCGGGGGTAAGTCTGACAGCCGCGACCGGAGAGAGCGGTTATACAAACCAATTCTCAGGCACATCCGGCGCTACCCCGATTGCCGCCGGCGTTGCTGCGCTCATCCTATCAGCCCATCCCGAGTGGACTCCCATGCAGGTGCGTGCGCGTATGATGAGCACCGCGACTCCTGTACTCGACGGAACTTCAAAGAGTCAAACCTATCCCAACAACTTCTACGGCTGGGGAATGGTTGACGCTGATAAAGCCGTCGGTCCATCCGGAAGCGGGATCATCCCTGATCGGTTCATCCTGTATGACAATTACCCCAATCCGTTCAACGGCACAACGACAATCATTGTCGATGCTCCATCGGTGCAGGAAATTGAAGTCGCAATCTACACAGTGCTCGGACAACGTGTAGCGACTCTCTTCAAAGGAAATTCCACTCCTGGAGAGAACCGGTTCTTTTGGCGAGACGGCCTCGATGAGAAGGGCAACCGGGTTGCGTCGGGCGTGTATGTCTGCCGGTTGAAGACCCAAACCTCCGTCATTTCCACCAAAATGCTCTTCATCAAATAGACCGCGCCCCCACAGAATCCACAGCACGCATGCCAGAAATCCACCTTCTCGCAACGCTCAATACACCGATCATCATGCTGGCAGCGGGATTGGCGCTCGCGATGTCCTTCTTCGTTTATCGGCATACGGTGCCCCACATCTCCCGTGCGTTGAAGACCATCCTTGTGGTGTTGCGTGCTTGTAGTCTCTTCCTGGTGTTTCTCCTGATTGGCGAACCGCTGCTATCGCTGGTCTCTCGTGATGAGGAGCGGCCGATCGTTGCCGTGCTTGTCGATAACTCACGAAGCATGAGCATCGTGGACAAATCGGGAGGTCGCAAAGCGGCACTCGGCGCGACGCTCCAGTCGCCTTCTCTCCGGCAGATGAGCTCCCTCGGTTCCGTACTGTATGGCACCTTTGATACCAGGGTGCGCTTTCTTCGGACATTAACCTCAGATTCTCTTTCTCTCGCGGGAGATGGAACGGACCTTGGATCAGCCCTTCGAGGGGCCCGAGATACGGCGGCTCGCGCCAACCTTCAATCGATCGTTCTGATTACGGATGGAAATTCGACAGTCGGAACGAGTCCCCTGTATGAGGCGGAAGATCTTGGTGTGCCCGTGTTCACCATCGGGGTGGGTGACACGAGCGAACAGCAGGACGTCCTCATTCGAAAGGTTGTTACCAATAGCATAACGTACGTTGGCAACAAGGTTCCTGTGGACGTTACGGTGAAAAGCTCTGGTTATGATGGCGAGAAGATTGAAGTGATGCTGCGCGAGGGCGCGAAGGTTGTGGATCGTCAGGCTCTGACTCTGCAGCGGGGGACACGCGAATATGCCGCGCCGCTCTCATTTGTCCCTGAGACGGAAGGAATGCAGAAGCTCGTCGTCGAGGTCTCCCAGCTTCCGAACGAGATCAGTTTCCAGAACAACCGCTACACCTCCTACACAAAAGTCCTGAAGAGCAAGATGCGCGTTGTTCTCGTTGCCGGTGGTCCAGGCCCGGACGTCTCGTTCATTCGCCGCGCCCTCGAGGGTGACAAGAACATTGAGCTGAGCACACGTATTGAACGGGGTGATGGGCGATTCTATGAGGGTCAGCTCAATGCAGACCTTCTGCGGGAATCTGAAGCCGTCGTTCTGGTCGGCTATCCGATCAGAAGCAGCTCAGACGCGGCGATTTCAGCGATCATCGGCGCGGTGGGTACCGGTCAGGGCCTTCTCTTTGTCCTGAGCCGGACGACGGATCTCGCCAGGCTGCGGAGCCTTGAGCCGCTCCTGCCCATGATCCTTCCCCCATCGGGCGGCGAGGAAGTGGAGAGATTCGTATCTGTTCCAATCCCTCGACGAAACAACCCAATTCTCAAGCTCCCAAGCTCTCCGGATGTCTGGAACAAGCTCCCTCCTGTGTTCACGCTCGACGCTCGTTTCCGTGCAAAACCTGAGTCGGAGGTGCTTGCTCAATTGCGCATTCAGTCGATCACGACGAACGACCCCGTGATAGTGACTCGAAATGTAAACCGGCGGAAATCCATCGCTTTGCTGGGATACGGAATCTGGCGATGGAAAACCTTCTCCGATGGCATACCAGGTTCGGAGAACGCGCTGGAGTCGTTGTTCAGCAACAGCGTGCGGTGGCTTACCACGCGCGAGGATGATCGGGCTGTACGCGTCCAGCCCGTTAAGGAAACCTTCTCGGGTCAAGATCCTATCGAGTTTACGGCACAGGTCTATGACAAGAATTTCAATCCTCTCGATGACGCCGAGGTTTCTGTTGCGGTCCGACAAGCCGACAAATCGGATCAACTGAGCCTTGTGCCGATCGGGAGCGGGCGCTTCGAAGGTGCCTTTGGTTCCCTTCCGGAAGGTGACTACACCTTTGCTGCCCGCGTTCTCGCAGGCGGTGAGCAAATAGCGGAGGAGCGAGGGTCGTTTTCCGTTGGCGGAGTCAATGTGGAGTTTCAGGACACGCGCATGAACAGATCGCTCCTGCAACAAATTGCTGAGCGCACAGGGGGACGATACTACGACGCAGGAACAATCGCTACGCTTCCACGAGACGTTGCTTCGCTCCCTGGCTTTCAGCCGCGGCAGGTCGTTCGCTCAAGCGAAATCGAATTATGGAATAGGGGCTGGATGCTTGCTGTCATCGTCCTTCTTTTTGCATCGGAATGGTTTTTGCGGAAACGAAATGGAATGCTGTGAACACGTAGAAAGCAGAAAGGGAAAATGAAGAAACGCGTATTTCTCCGGATCTATCTCATAGTTTCTCTTGCTGGCTTCTTTTCACAGACTGTCCTCGCGCAGTCGCCAGCTCACGTCGATAGTTTCTACATGCCGAGTCTTGGGAGAACGAAGAAGGTTTCTGTTTTTCTTCCCGCCGAGTACGATGCCAATCTTCGCTATTCCATCCTGTACCTGCTGCACGGGCACAGCGGGGGCTACATCGACTGGCCGACCAAAACGAAGCTTGCGGAATACTTGAAGGCCATCCCACTGATCGTCGCTATGCCCGATGCCGAAGACTCTTGGTACGTGAATTCAGCAACGGAGCCACAGGAGCGGTTTGAGGACTACATGATCAAGGACGTTCCACAGTATATGCAGCGTCTCTATTCGGTGGATACGACGCGGCAGGCAATTGCCGGCCTTTCCATGGGTGGTTACGGAGCGCTCATGCTGGCTCTCAAACACCCGTCCCGTTTTCGCTTTGCGGGCTCGCTCAGCGGAGCGATCACCATTCCCCGGGCGATCAACGACACGTCGCGTCGGGCCGAACGGCAGCTCAATCCAAGTCTGAAGAGAGCGTTCGGTGAGCGGCAAGGTGACTTCCGAAATGCTCATGACGTATTCTTTCTCTACCGACAGGTACCTAAAGAATCCCTTCCCTATCTGTATCTCGTCACAGGTATTCAGGACGGTTTTCGGGGTTTTCTCCCGGCGCACCGGGCATTCACGGATCTACTCAGGACATACGGGGCGGCCTACGAATATCATGAGACCCCGGGGGCGCATAACTGGCAGTTCTGGGACCGAGAGATCCAACTGTTGATCAAACGAATGCGCGAGGTTCTGAAATTCTGATCGATGGAACAAGCTTGATGATCCGCAAAAAACTCATCTCGATTCTGCCGTTTGCTGGCCTGCTTCTCGGTCTTTGCACCGGAGCGTTGAGCAACCCTCTCACGGCTGCAGTGGCACAGTCAGTTCAGAGCGCAAGCAGCCAGCTGACAAAGCCGATGGATATCCCGGCTCGGTGGAGAGGCCTCATTGGTGAGTACGCGTTGATGGGTGACACGGTATGCGTACTGGAACGGGACGGGCATCTGGGCGTTCTGATGAGGAGCGGGGATCTGTCTATTCTCACGGAGAGGCCGAGCGGTGTTTTCAGGGTGCAGAATCCGAAATCTCCAATTGACAGCGTGATCGCCTTTCGGCGAGATGCACGCGGACAAGCGAGCTTCATTGATAGTCGTCGAGGACAATTCAGAAAGCTCTCGCTTGGTGAGGAAGATGGCACGGCGTCCAGAATCAGACCACTGCATCCGATCGACGTTCTGAAAACCAGAGCGCTGAAGGCAAAGCCACCCAGGGAAAACGGTGATTTTCTGAATCTGGATCTCGTCGATGTGACGGCGCTTGACTCAACGATCAAACTTGATATCCGGTACGCTGGCACGAACAACTTCATGGGCACCGTGTTCTATTCACAGGCGAAGGCCTTTCTGCAGCGGCCGGCAGCCGAAGCTCTCGTGCGCGTTCATCGAAACCTCGAACGCATCGGATATGGTCTGCTCATCCACGATGCCTATCGGCCGTGGTATGTCACGAAGATGTTCTGGGACGCAACGCCGAATGAGCAAAAGATCTTTGTTGCGGACCCCTCGAAGGGATCACGCCACAACCGCGGATGCGCTGTCGATCTGTCGTTGTACGATAGCGCGACGGGGATGCCGGTGACGATGGTGAGCGGGTACGATGAATTCTCTCGCCGCGCGTTCGCGGATTATCCGGGCGGCACCTCGCTGCAGCGCTGGCATCGGGATCTGTTGCGGCAAGCAATGGAGGCAGAAGGATTCAGTGTGTACGACTGGGAGTGGTGGCATTTCGACTACAGGGACTGGAGAAGGTATCCAATTGGCACACTGACATTCGAAAAGATTCATTAAGCAAGTTGTTCGGCGCGCGGGGTGCTCACCGATCGATTCTCACAGGGCAAGTGGTCGGCGACGCCGATCTTCACAAACGAGAAAAACCCGGGAACAACGCGTTCTTATGAAGGCTGATGCTCTAAGGGAAAAGAAGGCAATCGCTCTGAGCTCCGTTGGAGCTGCGGTCTTGCTTACCGGAACAAAGCTGGCCGTAGGCATCATGACCAACAGCCTGGGCGTCCTCTCCGAAGCTGCTCACTCTGGCCTGGATCTCCTTGCGGCTCTGATGACGTATTTTGCTGTGAGCGTTTCGGATAAACCGGCGGACGAGGACCACCGATATGGCCACGGGAAGCTAGAAAACCTGTCGGCGCTCTTCGAGACTGTCCTTCTCTTGATCACCTGCGGATGGATCATTTGGGAGGCGATCCATCGTTTGGTTGCTCGCACAGTTCACGTCGAAGCGACCGTCTGGAGCTACGCGGTAATCGCCTTGGCAATTCTTGTCGATGCGAGTCGCTCGCGTGCCCTGATGCGTGTCGCGAAGAAATACAACAGTCAGGCGCTGGAAGCAGACGCGCTTCATTTCTCAAGCGATATTTGGTCATCCCTCACGGTCCTTGCTGGCCTCGTCTTTGTTTCGCTCGGCTTTCCCACCGTCGATTCCATCGCAGCCATCGGCGTGGCATTGCTTGTGCTCTTTGTCAGTTATCGCCTCGGGCGGCGCACCATCGATGCACTGATGGATCGAGTGCCCGCGGGGGTCGCACAGAGGGTGGAGGAGACCATTCGTTCAGTTGATGGAGTGGAGGAAGTTCGGGCTCTTCGCATCCGGCCGTCGGGTGCAAAGGTTTTCATCGATACGACCGTTGCCATCAGGCGGACGACGTCGTTCGAACGTGCGCACCGGGTCATGGATGAGATCGAGCAGGCAATCTATGCCGTTCACCCGAATGCAGATCTCATCGTTCACGCAGAACCCTTCAAGAGCAGAGACGAAACGATCGTCGATCAGGTCCGGATGATCGTTCTCAACAAGGGCTTGCGCGCCCCTCACAACCTTGAGGTCCATTATTCCAAGGGCAAACACTTCATCGATTTCGATGTTGAGTACCAGGAAGGAAAAACATTTGTCGACGCACACCGTCTCGCCTCTGAGATCGAAGGGCAGGTCCGAAAGGAGGTCCCTTCGGTGGAAAAGGTGACCATTCACATGGAAGAGTATCTCGCTGGCGAAGGAGACTTGACGGATGCCACGATGGCGGAGCATGAGCTGTGTGACAAGATTCGATTGCTGATTCTTCATGACACGAGAGTCCTCGGCTGTACCGATCTCACGGTCTTGAAGGGGGGTCCGTCCTACCAGATCACGCTCACCTGCAAGATCGACAAATCAAAAACCCTTGCCGAAGTGCATCAGATTATCTCTGAGCTGGAGACACAGTTGTATCAGCAGTTTACCCGCGTGAGGCGATTTACCATCCACGCGGAGCCGGCGTGAGCTCGGACGACTCGCGTGTGCTGTCGACATTTACCTGTTGACGGTTCGCCGTCAGTACGAATTGTCTCCACTTACTCTTCAAGCGCAGTCCCTCCGTGGATTTCTCCGGGGCAGCTCTTGTACGTTACTCTTGCCATTGCCCAGGACATTATTTACCTTGAGCCGTCAATTTTCTGATTCAGGAAGGAGAAGCGCTTGGATCGATCTGTTCCTGCCGTAGTTGCCGAGGGTATCAGCAAGACCTACAACCCGCGTTCAAAGTCGCCAGTGCATGCACTGAGGGACGTCGCGTTCAGCGTTCAACCGGGCGAGGTCGTTGGATTGATTGGCCCAAATGGTGCGGGGAAATCGACCCTCCTGCGGATCTTACTTGGTTTCCTCGATGCTGATTCTGGTCGAGTGATGGTTTTCGGGGAACACCCCGAGAGCCTCGAGGTTCGCCAAGTCGTTGGGTACCAGGCGGACACTCAGTTTCGATCCAAGTTCGTAAACGTTCGGCAGTTCCTGGCGTTGCATGCAGCGTTGGTAGGAGCAAACGAGGAAGAGGGGCAAATCGAGGATCTCCTGAAGCTGTTCAGCCTCCATGATGCAGCAAACCGACCGATCTCAGCTCTGTCGAAAGGAATGAGACAGAAGCTTGAGCTGGTTCTTGCCTTCCTTGGCACTCCTCAAATCGTTTTCTTAGATGAACCGACTGCCTCTCTTGACCCACCGTCGATCTTCGAGTTGCGTGATTTTCTTGCCGCACGAAAATCGACGGGCATCACAGTTTTTTTCAGCTCACATAACCTCTCGGAAGTCGAAAATGTGTGCGATCGCGTCCTTTTTATCCTTGAAGGATCGCTCGTCGCAGACTACCCCATGGTAAGCGTGAAGCCTGGTTTCCTCGAAGAAGCATTTCGCAAGCATCTGGTGGAGAGGAGGCCGGCATGAGACAAAGGTTGTCAAAGCTCTTCTGGGCGGAGTTTCGCAGGCAGTGGACTCTTACGACCCTTTTTATCCCGCTCCTATTCATGGTGCTCGGCGGGCTCATCACGTTTATGCCTTCAAGATTCGATAAGGTCTTTGATGTGGCTCAAGTGCTCTCCAACCTTCTCGGTTTTCTCGTGCCGATTACGAGTTTTCTGTTCTGTGTCGGCGGTGCTGCAAACGATGTGAAGGATGGATGGCTCCGCACGCTTCTCATGCGCCCGCTGCAGCGTCAACAATATCTTCTTGTCAAGATGGCTGTGGTGTTCTGCTCGATCTGGATAACCGTGCTTTTTGCCAGTGGACTTCCGTTCGCTGCAAGAACAGTCCTTACCCCGCTTCCAATTGAGTTTCATTTCCTTCAAACGCTGGCGCTGCTGGCAGCGTTTGTTGGAGTGTCGGTTACCTACACCGTCATTCTTTCGTTTCTTTCGTGCTGGGTCCCGGGAATTCTTAACGTGGTTGTGCTGATGGTGTGGGGGATGCTTAGTTCAGCCGCACACTACTACGTCGTCACGAAGTTGTGGGACGTGAAATGGGCCGTCCTGGCAGAGGAGTTCATTTTCCCCAGCGGTATGTTTGATATGGTGACCGCCATCGCCCAGAGAACGCATGTGCCATACGCAGAGGTCCTGTGGGGACTCGCGGCGATCGCCATGTTCCTCGCTCTAGCGTTTTGGAGCATTACAAAAATACAAGTCGACAAAACGACGGAATGAACAAGATGCATCAGCGAGATAAGAAATTCGCGCGCATCAGCGGTTTCGTTTGCCTCAGATACTTCTTAGCGGCCGCGGTGTTCGATTACTGGCCCTTAAGTGAACCGCTGAACTGGTTAACTCTTGATGCAGCAAAGGAGGCAGCGTGGACGTCGAACAAACCGATCCTGCTCGATGTCTACGCCGAGTGGTGTCCGCCGTGCAAGCTCATGGATAGGCAGGTCTTCCCTTCTGATTCAGTGACGGAGATCCTGAGGTCCCGTTACGTCTTGGCTCGGTTCAACGTTGACGACCCGGCGCTTGGAGACACGCTCAAGAAAAAGTACGCCATTCGGGCCTTGCCAACCTACATCGTATTAAGTCCGAGGGGGAAGGAACGGAAGAGGCATGTCGGCTTCTTCCCAAAAACAAACTTCGTGAACTGGCTAACCGACTCCAGCAGTCTCCTCATCGTTACGTGGCCGGACTTCAGCGAAGCACAGACGGCTGCATTCCAGCAGAAGAAAAGGATCTTGGTACTGATACTCAAATCGGGAGCGAGCATCGAACAGATCAATACCATCTTCGAATTTGAAAACGTGCAAAAGCTCGTCATCGCATACTACGTCCCGACACTCCTTTTCC
>CAZTKU010000014.1:2824-27246 GCA_964614245.1 uncultured Ignavibacteriaceae bacterium | reverse complement strand
AGGTCTCCGGTTGTCTCAATAACCGATCGTGCCCTGTGGTGAACAACTGCACGTGCCGTCGCTCGGGATGCTTTCTCTTCGCCGTACTTCCAGAAAATATCCGCCAGCTCTCTCTCGTTGTACCGGTTCACGACCTCATGAGCATCAAGGGTTTGCGAGCGATCCATCCTCATATCGAGCCGGTCATCGCCGCGAAAGCTGAATCCCTTCGATGGCTCATCGAGCTGGTACGATGAGACGCCGAGATCGAACAGTATGCCGTTGACTTGGTTGAATCCCCTCTGCGATAGCGCGGATGAAATGTTCCGAAAATTGTCGTGGACGATAACGAGCCGTTCGCCACCATGCGACAATTTTTCTGCTGCAATGTGGATGGCGTCAGCGTCGGCGTCAATGCCGACCAGTTTCCCGGTGGGATCAAGCCGTTGGAGAATCGCTTCAGCATGGCCGCCTCCCCCGAGCGTGGCATCGACGTACACACCGCCGGTCGATGTGATGAGCAGCGAGAGGACTTCGCTGCGAAGGACCGGCGTATGATACGATGCCAGACGCACAGCCGCTTGTGCCAACTTAAGAGGTTGGCTTCAGAACAACCTCGGCAACGGTCTCGTACGTCGCCGGCTGGTTGTTCATGTAAACTTCATAGATTTTCGGGTTCCAGACTTCGACACGCTCGAGAACCCCAAGGATCAGAACTTCATTTTCGATCCCGGCAAATTTCAAGAGATCCTGCGGTATGGTAATCCGAGCCTGACTGTCCAGCTGACAGTCAACAGCCCACTGCAGAAGTGTTCGAACGAAGAATCGGTGTTGGGGATTGGATGGGGAGAGGCCGCGGATCGAGTCTTCGACTTTTGCCCACTCATCCTGGGGGTACACAAAAAGACATTGCTCGAACCCACGCGTGATGATGAAGGTCTCATTTGCTCCGGGGGAGACGCTCCTGCGGAGCTTTGCGGGGAGAGCGATGCGCCCTTTGTTGTCCACAGAATAGGAATACCGCCCCTTGAACGAAGACATGAAACGGTGCCTTCAGAAGTGCCTGATTTTATTGGAAAAAAACTACCCCATATTCCCCACTTTTCCCCACACGGCATGGAAATTTACGGAATTGGCTATCAAAGTCAAGTACAAAAATCATAGAAAACAAAGGGTTTTTTGAATCGGTTGGAAAAGTGTTGAAAACGTTGGGTTTCCTTGATAGGGGGAGAATCCCCACTTTGTGGTGTTTAGATGAAACCTGTCTGCCCCGGCGGCATCGCCGGCTATTCCGTGGGGTGGGATGAATGGGATGATCAGACGGGACGACATCGTGTGTGAGAGGATGAAACCTTCTTCTCACATTCCAGTTATTGAGCCGATCATAAGCGGTGAAGATACCCGGACGACCCTCGGTCGGTGCCCTTAAGTTCGGTCGCAAACTATGCGGCTGCAAGAAGAGCTTGCGCGTCAACGACATGAGCAACGCCGAACCAATTGCCCGGGGGTGGCAGGGTTCGACGGCGTCAACTTTGTTGCTCTGCAGCAGAAGCGGTAAAGAGCAAAAACTCCAGGTTAAGAGAGTCGAGGAGAGCGAGACGTCCCGATCCTTGGATCTAGATTAAGGTCAGGTCTCGGAGAAGTGCTTGAAGCTGCGATCTGTCGCGAAAGAGATGGGAAGTGAAACCCGCTTCTTCAGCAGCCCTCAGGTTTTCCTCAAGGTCGTCGATGTAGAGAATATCGGCGGCCGTGATGCGAACTCGCTGCAGCACCTTCTTGAAGATCGCCGGCTCCGGCTTCAGGGAACGGAGTTGAAATGAAAGTAGGTGAAGAGGGATAAGACGGAGGACGGGGAGATTGCTCTGACAAAGTTCGTAGTGCAACGGATTCGTATTGCTGAGCAAGCCGACCGGCACTGATTGACCCACGCGGCGAACAAGTTCCTCCATTCCGGCAACAGGCTGACCGATCACGGTGAGCATCGCGCGTGTCAATTCGTCTCGATTGAATTTCTTCCCCGCGGGATTGTGTGGGGCACCGCGTCCATTGAGCAATACCTCGAGCTGATCCAAATATCGCTCCGTTCCATCATCGCCCCGCTCATAGCGTTTGACGATCTCGATCACAGACGGGTGGTAGTATTGCCGATTTTCCGGCGTATCAATGCCGAGCGTCTGCAGAAACGCTTCCGGGTGGATATACACCAGTACGTTCCCCAGATCGAACAGAACAAGTTTCAGTTTTCGGCTCATCGTCATCCGGCCAGTTGAACAGCCACTGTATTGCCGATCTCGATGATTGCGTAGTATCCCTTTCCCGCTGCTCCGCAGTTGACCATTGTTGTCTTGCCCAGCGTATCGACTCCTCGAGCTTCATGGATGTGCCCGCAGACGACAACATCGGGCTGGTGTTGCTCGATGAATTCCCTTACCGCCGTGCTGCCCACGTGTTTGCCAAGAAAAATCTTGTCAAGCTTCGTCTTGTGGGGGGGAGCATGCGGCACAAAGATCTTCCATCGCGCAGCTTGAATGTCAAGCCACCCTGCTTCCGCCCTCTTCTTGATTTCTTCTTCTGAGATCTCATACGGAGTGTGCATCGGGGTAAACGGTGAGCCTGAGACGCCGAAATACCCGACGTTGCCCATCACGATACCTCTTGCGTTGATCCCCACACCGAGATTGCCAAGTGTTGAGTCAAGAGCGGGAGGGTCCATGTTCCCTGCAACAACGAGGAGAGGCTTGTTGAATCTGCTGAAGCGGCGAAGAGCCTCCTCCGCCTCCCGTGCCGTGCCGTGGGTGGTGATGTCGCCGCCGATGATGATGGCATCGAAGGACGTTTCCTTGGAGAGAATGTCCTCAACGGTGGGGTATGCACCATGAATATCGGTGAATGCCAGAATACGCATGCTCAAGACTCGGAACCCAGAGCTAAAAACTGTAAACTCCAAACTCCCATTCTCGGGTTAAGATCGTCAGAAGTTTCGACATTTGAAAATTCGGATTTGCTTCGGATTTGGAAACCAGGACTTCGTGCCTGGAAGCTGGTGCTTGTTTTTCCCTCCTTCAACAGGTACTTTGGTGGACGATTGGGATCGGAGGACTTTTGCGTTGATCACAAGAGACTACTTCCTGCGTATGATCCACCAGCTGGCGCAGGTCGTTGCCAGGGTGCTTAAACTCAGTGAAGTGAATCACTTCGATCAGGCCCTGGAGGAAATCCAGCTCTCGTCCAGGCAGTTAATCGGGATGGACGCACGATTACTGACATCGCTTTCGGACAGGGAGATCATCCGCCTGATGAGCCTTGGTGACCGCTTTGATGCGGTGAGATGCGTTGCCGCGGCCGAGCTCCTGCGCATAACGGCAGAGGTCAACGCCCTTCAAGGGCGCGAGGCTATGAGTCATCACTGTTACGTGACGTCACTGAGCCTGTTCCTTGAGTTACTGCTGCAGGGAACCGGAACCCTACCCAAAGAGTATTTTGACAAGGTTGAGTGCACGATCCGGGAAGTCCTGAAGTATGAACTTCCGTTGACGCTTCAGCGCAAGCTGTTTCGATACTATGAAGACGTCGGGAAGTTTGACCTGGCTGAAAATATCCTGTTTGAAGTCATTCAGGAGGATCCGGAGTTCGTCCGGGAGGGAATGAGGTTCTACCAGCGCCTCCGAACGAAAACCGACGAAGAGCTCCAGAAAGGGAACCTCCCCCGCCGTGAAGTTGAACAGAGCATGAAGGACCTGGAGGGATGGTTAAAGAGAACATGAGTGAAGAGGAAAAAGGACAACGATGGTGCCAGCGTCGCTTTTGCTCATCGCTGGACGTAACAAGATCAACGTGCGGTCTTATGGCCGAAGATGGCGCTTTCAGGCCAATGAGCAATGCATTTTCCCGGGGAGCAGTTAATCCGTCCTGTCCACCAGACCGGCTTGTTTCTTCGAGGCCGCGATTGACAAAGAACGGGGAAAACGCTATCATTCACAGAAGGAAATGTGGACCCGGAGAACACATAGGGAGATCAGGAAAGCCGCTGCGACGTTAAGTGCCGTCGCACTCTTCCTTTTCTGTCTATCCATTTCCTCATTCCATCATCACGACAATGGAACAATTCGGGACGACTGCCCCATCTGCAGATTCCAGCAGACCAGCTACACATCGACAGCAGATGACGCCTCCGACTTCATCATCCCGCCGTTCATTCCGACCTGCATAGCCGCTCCGCAGCCTAATCCAGTTTCCTATCGTTTTCTCCTCTACTCAGTCTACCCTCACGCTCCTCCTTCAAATCCAACGAGCTAAAGCAACAAGTCACATTGCCAGTCGCTCTTCGCATCATCATCGCGTTGTGAGGTTCACGCGCGGTGCCGCTGTTTGTATCTAGCGGAGAAAAGAGTGCAACCGGTTCGTATTCTTGAAGGTCGTCAGGGTTTCGATTCCGCTCGGCGCATGTCAGCGAAATCTTGATGCCCAAGGAGCTCTCATGAGAAAACTCTGCTGCATAACCATCATCCTCGCGTTATTGCCGGCGCGGACGTACAGCCAAGAGGATACACAGGCGAAATCCGGCTCGCCCTTCAGCCAGGCGAAGTTCGTTCCCGACATCTCACTCATTCTCGACTGTTCGTTTGTCCACCGCAATCTCTCCAACGAACGATTCCAGAATCTCCTGATTCCCGGCGTGGCTCGCTGGACGGAGCCGTTGCACGCAAAGAAAGGATTCAACCTCAATTACGGGGAGATCACATTCTTCTCGGTTGTCGACCCCTACTTCGAGCTTTTTGCGGTATGCCACGTTGCCGAGCATCATTTCGGCCTCGAGGAGGCGTACGGGTTGACAAGGAAACTCCTTCCTGGTCTGCAGCTAAAAGTCGGCAAGTTTTTGTCCAGCTTTGGAAGGATCAACGACCAGCACAGTCATTACTGGGATTTCGCCGATCAAGCACTGGTTTACGGTGCGATGTTCGGTGAGGAGGGGTTATCTGAAATCGGGGCGAGGCTCACGTGGGTCGCGCCCACTGAAATATATCTGCTGCTCGGTGCGGAAATTCTTGAAGGTCATAATCACGCCGGCTTCGGAACGACAGGTTTTCACGATCCTCAACAGGCCATTTCCGTCAGTGGCATCGATGGTCCCGGCCTCCTTGTCGGTTACCTCAAATCGTCGGTCGACGTGGGTGATGGATCGGTGCTGGCGGGTGTGTCTGGTGCTCGAGGGACGACCCGGCGCGATGATGGGTTTTCATCGGGCGATCAGCACGGCCGGGCATTCTCAGGCGAAACCGAAAACTACGGCTGCGATGTGACGGTGAAGTATCCTCTCGATCCGATTCGGTACGTCTCCGTACAAGCGGAATACCTTTGGCGGAACACGGACGGTACAGAGTATCTCCTTGAGGGTGGACGGCCCGTGATGCGACCCGCGCGCAGTGAACGTCTGTCAGGATTCTATGCCCAGGCTGTGGCAAAAGCGGACCTGAGGTGGAGGATGGGCCTGCGGTGTGACCTGCTGCGAACTGACGAAGGCGTGATGAAGGAACTCGGCCTCGGTGGGGCAGAAAATTTGCCCCGCATATCCGGAATGATCGAATTCAATCCCACGGAGTTCTCTCGAATCAGGCTTCAATACAACTATGACAGGACTCGATATGATGTTGCGGTTGGAGTTCCGACAAAGAAAACAATGCATGAATTGATCCTCCAGGTCAACCTTGCCATTGGTGCACACGGTGCTCATCCATTCTGAGGAAAGGCTAAAACCATGAAACGTCTGCTGCTGCTTCTGACACTTGTTTCTGTCTCGCACGCCGTAAGCGGGCCACCTCTGCACGTTGCGGCAGCGTATCCCTATATTGCCGACCTTGTGGAGAAAATCGGGCAGAGAAACGTTCGCGTGTGGGCCCTCGCCCGAGGTGACTATAACCCCCACGTGATCATTCCCAGGCCATCGTTCATCGCTCACGTGCGTCGTGCGGATCTCCTGGTTATCAGCGGAGCCCAGCTCGAGATCGGCTGGTTGCCGCCGATCCTCCGGCAGGCAAATAACCCGTACGTCCAGCCGGGAGAGAGAGGTTTTCTCGATCTGTCGAGGCACGTGACGCTCATCGATGTGCCAGCTTCGGTTTCACGGGAGCAGGGGGACATCCATCCCGAAGGGAACCCACACTTCTATCTTGATCCCAACAACATTCCGCCTCTTGCAAAAGCGATTGCAGAGAAACTGAGCGAACTCGATCCGTCAGATGCGTCATACTATCGCAGCAACCTAGATGAGTTCGTTCGGAAATGGAATGAGAAATTGAAAGAGTGGAAGGAGAAGATGAGGCCCTTGGAGGGGGTAGCGGTCGTTGAGTATCACAAGAACTATGATTATTTCCTCCGTCGGTTTGGGATGCCCATCGTCGGGACCGTCGAGCCGCTTCCGGGTATTCCGCCAACGTCGAAACACATCGAACATCTCGAGAGCATCCTTCAAAGCCATCGGGCACAATTCATTCTGCAGGATGTATATAATCCGGATGACGCCTCGCGCCACCTGGCCAACAAACTTGGGATGAAAATGATCGTCTTGCCTCACGATGTTGGAGCGGTACGAGGGGTGGATGACATCTTCTCTCTCTTTGACGAAATCGTACGGAGGTTAACGCAATGACTGACATCCTCCTTTCTACGTTTCTTCTCTCGGTCGTCCTTCTTGGAATGCATTCCTTCTATGGTATCGAAGTCATCAAGAGGGGGATCATCTTCACGGATCTTGCCATCGGACAAATGGCAGCCGTCGGCGCGGCAATTTCCATACTCTTCTTTGATGGAGAGTATCTGTTTCCCCTCTCCCTCGTCTTTGCGCTCTTTGGGGGCGCGCTCATTGCATTTGCATCCAAACGGGCTAACAGTCACGAGGCCTTCATCGGTCTTGTGTATGCCTTTGGACTGTCAGCCGTGTTCATCCTTCTGTCAAAGTCGTACCACGGGATGGAGACGTTTCAGAAGCTCATGGCATCGGATATCCTCTTTACACCGCTTGAGGAGATCTTGAAAACCGCTGTCATCTACGCTGTGCTGGGGCTGTTTCTCTTGCTGGTTTATGGAAAAACTGCAGGGGCCGTGAGGGATTTAATCTTCTTTGTCACATTTGCCCTCACCGTCACAATCTCGGTACGCTTAGCGGGTGTGCTCGTTGTCTTTGCGCTGCTGGTTGGACCGGCTCTCATCGCTCTCAAGGTCCAGAAAGGGATTCAACTCATCAACGCATGGATCATCGGGGTGATCATCAATCTTGTCTCAATCATCGTGTCGTATAACTTCGATTTTCCAACCGGCTACACACTGGTATTTTTTCACGCACTCCTCGCACTGGGGGTGTCGCTGATTCCTGTCAGAAGAAGCAACGAGGCTTCTCTCAGCGCGTGAGGCATCGGCGCGCAGGCAGGTTACCATTCTCTCAACGTCCTCCGTACATGGACGTAGCGCGTGAAAACGTCCATGAAGACCGCCGCCGTTACCGATGACGGTACCAGGATTCATCCGCATTTCGGTGAAGCGCGGCGCAATGAAGTTCCAGCTATTGACAATGGGGTCATTGCAAGAATGGGAACGTCGAGAAAGAGCGGGCCATGGCGCATCTGCGAGGCAGAAAGAGCCCCATCATCACCAAGGCGAGCACCGGGAAGACCACCTCAGACAATAACACCTTGGTGGCAGGAACCATCACTTGGGACGCCTTGACAAGTGCACGCTTGACTTTTAGAGATGTGTCCCTTATCTTCATTATGAGCATATGCTCATAATGAATCATGATCCACTAATCGGGAAATCCTTTGGCTCGCCCAAAAAGCCTGCGCCGGCTTTCGTATGCCCCTCCAGCGCCCCTTTTCCTTCCTTCCGGTGAAGAAGATCGAACGGGTCAGCACAAGACGATCGTACTCACCTTCGATGAGTTTGAGGCCCTACGGCTTGCAGACTTGGAATGCAACTCTCAGGAAGAGGCCGCAAGGAAAATGGGCATTTCACGTGCGACCTTCGGGAGGATTGTAGAATCTGGGCGGGCAAAGGTTGCCCGAGCACTTGTTTACGGTTGCCGGCTAGAAATATCCGGCGGTGCGTTCGTCTTTGGGCGCGGCAGGTATTTGCAGTGCCCGCGATGCCAGCGCCGACAGGCGAGAGGTGCCCAAGAGCGAGGCCGGATCGATTGCAGCCATTGCTTGCAGCCACTGCAGGACATCGAGCAACCACGGCAATCGACATCGCATTGATCATTCGAACTTTATTATTTATCACAAGGAGAAGAACAATGGACCTGAGAAATGCTTCAATTGCAATTGTTACAGACGATGGCGTTACATTGAGTTCGCACTTTGGTCGCGCGCGTTTCTACGAGGTGATCGCTCTCGCTGACGGAAAGGTCATTAAGCGGGAACGGCGGGAAAAGGCCGGCCACCACACATTCGCGTCAGAGGAAGCGGAAGGTGAACACGAACACGGTCACGGCGAATCACATGAGCGACGCCATCAAACCATGGTTTCTCCCATCCTGGATTGCCGGGCGGTGATCGTCCGCGGGATGGGCCAGGGCGCCGTCGATCATCTGCGCAGTGCCAACGTGATTCCCGTTCTTACGAACCTTCATACGATAGACGAGGTGATCAGTGCAATCGCGACCGGATCGCTCGATCACGATGAGCGCCGGATACACGAACATGGGCACGGCCATCGGTGAAGCATATGCCGGTGATCGGATGAGGTCTCCGTGACGAGAGTCGCTGAATGAGCGGAGCTGCATGGAGATGATTATCTTCGTTCCCACGCAGGTCTTCTTCACGATGCGTGTCGGACGCCATGCAGTCTAGTTCACGTCTCAAGTATCCTTCTCCCGGGATGTCGCCGCATCTCCGTTCGCGACGGAGTTCGAAGACTACCTGCCGGCAACATAGTCTTTGTCGCCATGGTGGCAAGGGGAAGCAACGTGATCGTGCCTGAGCCATGAAGAGAAGAACCAAAGGTAACTAACATGGATAGACCAAAGCCTGATCTTGACTTCATGCTCATGTCTCTGACCCTCAGAATTCGTGATTTCTTCCTGCCGCGCATGAACGTATTGAAGGAGGTAGGGATAGAGCCAGGATTTCAGGTGCTCGACTACGGCTGTGGGCCTGGCAGCTACATAACTTCTCTCGCAGAGCTGGTGGGCAATTCAGGGCGAATCTACGCTTTGGATATCCATCCCCTTGCGGCTCAGAGGGTTCGGAATATCGCTTCAAGAAAGCAACTCACGAATGTGGAGACTATTTGTTCGGACTGCAAAACCGGATTGCCAGATATGAGCGTAGATGCAGTTCTGTTATACGACACCTTTCATGCATTGGGCGATCCCGATGGGGTGCTCGAAGAATTGCATAGAGTACTCAAGCCGGACGGAATTCTCTCCTTCAGCGACCACCATCTAAAAGAGAACGAAATAGTTTCAGCGGTAATGAAGAGGGGACTGTATGGGCTATTGAGAAAGGGGAAAACTACATATACTTTCTCGAAGGAGGGATAGTAATGGCCGATTTCGCGCGCCGCGCATGCCAAAGATGTGAACCAGCCTAAAACTTGAGGAGATCCTTATGGGCGAAAAAACCAAAATTGGGATCATCATTTGTCATCGCTATCACACGTGTGCCGGTGGGAAGTGCTTCCGCGCGCTCTACCGGAAGGAAGGGGCTTTCAGCATCTACGAAGGCACCGACGTCGAACTCGTGGGATTTACGACGTGCGACGGTTGCCCCGGCGGGAACATTGAATACGCTCCGGAAGAGATGAAGAAAAACGGAGCGCAGGTTATTCACTTTGCGACAGGTATGATCGTGGGGTATCCGCCTTGTCCTTACATTTCCCACTTTCGCGATTTCATTCCGGCGAAGTACGGTCTGAAGGTGGTCGTCGGCACACATCCCATTCCTGAAAAATACTACAAGATCCATATGAAGCTGGGAACCTGGGATGCACCGGAATGGAAGGAGCTCATTCAGCCGACGCTGGCGGATGAGAATATTCGATTGTCTTACGATTGAACGAAGAGATGGTCGCGCCGCCGCTGCAATCGCTCGCCGAGGCTCTAATGACGGTTGCTGCACAAAGGTCAAGTTTTTTGCCAGAGAATAGATCACTTTGAGAGAGTTCTTAGAAGAGGAACGCATGGAACACCTCACTCATCTCTCCCGCGAAGAACTGCTGAAATTGATTGATGTCTATGCCAAGAACTGGCTGGCTCACGACGGATGTTGGTTCTTGGCCGCGGAAGAAAAATATGGCATGGCAGCAGCCATGGAACTTGACGCGAAATCGTGGGAACGCTTCGCTGTAACGGAGGCCAAACGAATCATGAAGGAGTTTGAGATTCCCTCCAACGGCGGTCTGAAGGCTTTGGAGAAAGCTCTGCAATTTCGCCTTTATGCGGCCATAAATCGTCAGCAGATTGAATGGGTAAATAGCAGGACAGTGATTTTCAGGATGCTTGAGTGCCGGGTACAGCAAACACGTCACCAGAAGAATCTGCCGGACTTTCCCTGCAAATCGGTCGGCTTGGTCGAATTCAGCCAGTTTGCCAAAGCCGTTGATTCCCGCATCAAAACGAAGTGCCTCGCATGTCCGCCGGATCCGGTGACTGATTTCTCTTGCGCCTGGGAGTTCACCATCGATTCTTGAGTTGCAATACCGTGGAGACATTTCACCTATCTGGTAAGAAGATACTCTTCATTCTGCCACCGCGTCAATTTCGGGATGAAGAGTATCAAAAGCCGAAGGCGCTTTTTGATGAATCCGGTGCACGAGTTACCGTCGCTTCTTCAACGCTTGCGCCAGCCCAGGGAATGCGGGGTACCGTAGTTACTCCGGATGCGTTGATAACAGATGTGAAGGCGACGGATTTCGATGCCATCGTCTTGGTCGGCGGTGTCGGTTCCAACGCGTTTTGGCATCACGGGGATGTTCACAGCTTGGTGAACGACTCGAACCAAGCGGGAAAGGTCGTCGGCGCCATTTGTCTCGCTCCGGTAACGCTGGCGAATGCCGGCGTATTGAAGGGGAAAAAGGCCACAGCATACCCTTCGGCGGAGAGCTATCTGACATGGAAAGGAGCGACATACACCGGCAGTTCAGTTGAGATCGCCGGAAATATCGTCACGGCGAAAGGTCCGGAGGCGGCGGAGGAATTTGCGCGAACCGTTGCGAGGTTGTTGATAGAAAATACGTGATAGGAAAATTCACGGCAATCGGAAGATAGATATGGATGAGATTCTCCCAGAAGTCGTTCAGGAGGATCCGGAGTTTGTCCGGGAGGGGGCGAGGTTCTACCGGCGCCTCCAAGCGAGAACCGACGAAGAGCTCCAGAAAGGGAACCTCCCCCGCCACCAAGTCGAAGAGAGCATGAAGAACTTGGGGGAACGGTTGAAGAGTACATGAGTGATCGTATGCCAGATTTATTCCGGATGCGATCTCAAAATGTGACTCTCGCTCAGGAAGGGAGTGGAGAACAAAGCCGTGGGGAGTACTGGTGGCACATTGCATGACTCAACGTAAACCATCGACCTCTTGTTCGCTACTTATCGGATAGTAAGGCACCGATGACGATGGTAACGGTGAGCCACAACAGTCCTTTGATGAGGAAAAACAGAAAACCGAGTTTTGCAAATCGCTTGAAAAATAGCGAAAGCCGTTTCTCCCTTCTCATCGCGCGACTACCTCATACGTTTTGAAGTCGGATTTCATCGGAGGGTCTTCACCACGCTCCTTCGCTCTGCGAATATCTTCGAATCCTCGTTTGTGCCCTTCAAGAAACTCTGGTGATTGTGTCCAGGCTTTGAATGTCTCTTCGGTTTCCCAAAAGCTGACGATGAGGTATTCTCCGTCGTCTGTTTGCGGTCTCAAGACGTGCATGTCGATGAAACCCGCCATCCGATCAATGGCGCGTGCGCGTGTGCCGAATAATTCCTCAAACCGGGCACGATACTCTTGCTTGCACCTGATGTAGTTAATAGCGACAAAATTACGATTGCTCGACTTTGGTCTTGAGTCGACGGCCACCGCCTGCTTCATTCAGGAATTCCTTTCTGCAAAGACGTCTTGCCACTCATGATGATGCCGTGAAGTCGGGACGACCACGCAATGCTGCGCGCTGAGCCACCTTCCTGCCTGCTCGGTTCACGTCTACCTTCTCACCCTACTTGTTCAACCCAAGTTGCCTCCGCGCCTCCTCCGTCATCCTGCTCGGGCTCCATTCGGGCTGCCAGACGATGCGAACATCTGCGTCGGCAACGCCTGGAATTTTCTTCAGGCGCTCTTTCACCTGCTCGGAAATCATCGTGCTGGCGGGACAGCCGGGTGAAGTCAGCGTCATCTTCACGCCCACCCAATCATCTACGATCGTTACGCCGTACACCAGACCAAGGTTGACGACATCAACCGGGATTTCTGGATCGTAGCATTCACTCAGTGCTGCGTAGATTGCTTCTTCTGTAATGGGAGCGGCCGGTTGCGGTTCCATAGAGTGTTTCTGCAAAAAGGGCTAGTGAAGGTTTCGTGCTTATGCAGCGCCAGAGCGGGATTCGGCGCTCTTCAGACTTGAGACCGGACAGCCTGCATTGTGGATGCACCTGCTGCAGCCGGGATCAAACACAGGAACCGCGGTCAAGCAGCGTGGACATCGTTCCAAGAACGGATTGTCGATGATGTTGTGACATTTCGGACAGGATCGCGCCTCGCTGCGGAGCTTTTCTTGAAGGGTGATCATATGAGCACCTGCGAGAGCAGCCCCCCGACAAGGAACGCGACGACCCACGTTCCCGTCCACACAATGCTTGCCTCTTTGAGACCGCGCTCCTTGAACATCACCATCAATGACGCAATGCAGGGAGTGAAGAGAGTGATGGTAACAAGCGCGACGACAATCTGATTCGGGCTCAGTGAAAGGTGATAGAGGCCGGCAGCGCCGAAATCCCTTCTTACCATTCCCATAACAAATGCCGTTGATGCTTCCCGTGGGAGTTGCAGCCAACCCGTCGTGAATGGAGCCAGAATGTTCTGCCAGACGGTGAGCAAACCTGTTACCTGAAGGATACCCACTCCGAGCGCTCCTGCGAAAAACCAAGGTGTCGCCTCGCGCATGAAGAAGTACGTGCGATAAGCTGTCTTGCGCGCAACATTATCGAGCCGGGGGAGCCGCATCGGTGGGAGATCAATCAAGAGGGGTGTGGTTGTCCCCGGAAGCGTCCGGTGGAGAATTGTTCCGACGGCAACGAAAATGGTGAATATCGTGATCGAATAAATCAGAATCGACGTGAACCCGGCGCCCGCCAAAAGCGCCGCAACAACGGCAAGCTGTGCTGAACATGGAATCGCAAATTGTAGAATGGCCGCCGAAATGGTCTTCTCTCGCTCGTTCCCGAGCAGGCGCGTGGTGATCGTCGCCATGGTCACGCATCCGAATCCAAGGATCAATGGAATGACTGCCCGGCCATTGAGTCCGATCGCATTCAAACTCCGATCGACGAATGTTGCGAGACGCGGCAAGTAACCGCTATCCTCCATGATCGCAAGAGAGAGATAGAATGCAATGACAAGCGGCAAAAGCAGGAACAGAAGGTATGTTACCGTCATCGTCAGCACGCCGAACTCACCGACCAGGATGGTACCGACCCATGATGTGGGCGATATGTATTGAGCGGCAATAGCGCGCATCCACGGTTCCCAGAGTTCGCGGCCGAGTGTCGTTTCCGTGAAGTTCACGATGTCCTGGGCGACGAGTTTTCCCACAAAGAGGTAGATCAGGTACAACGCAGCGAGGAGCATCGGTATGCCGGTCCACGTACTGACTGCCCAGCGCCCAAAGAGCGTCGCGACTCGCGTTCGGACGCTTTTCTCCGACAGCACAGCGTCGATCATGATGTTGATGCGGTTGCGTCGTTCGATGTAGATCGTGTCGCGCTCGTATCCCGGTGGAACGCCGTGGCGGCCCGCGATCGCCTCGTCTCCCTCCAGAATCAAGAGCGCTTCCGCCTCCGAGCCCGTTTTGCTGAGCATCGTGTGAAGTCTGTGATGAAGTGGAGGGTCTTGTTCGCCTCTGCGGGCATGCTCGATGGCTGGCTCAACCTGGTCGAATCCGGCGCGGGTCGTCGCAGTTGTCAGAAGTACTGGAACGCCAAGGTAGCTGGAAAGCAGTTGAGTGTCGATCTGCAATCCATGCGCTTGGACTTCGTCCATGAAATTCAGCATTACCGAGACCTTCTTCCCCATATCAATGAGCTGCTGCGTCAGGAAGAGGTCACGCTCGAGATGAACGGCATCGACAATGTTGAGAACGATATCCGCTTCGAGCACAATGTCTCGAGTGACAACCTCCTCGTCGTTAAAGGAGGAGATCCCGTATACACCGGGTGTGTCATAGATCTCGTATGACTTGAAGTGCCCTTTTACTACCTCCACAGTTGTGCCGGGGTAGTTTGACACATCGACGTACATTCCGGAGAGATAATTGAAGAAGAGAGACTTCCCGACGTTTGGATTGCCCACAAGCGCGACTTTGAGCGTTGCGATCGCTTCCGGTGCAATGTCAACACCGATGTGCTTATGTCGTTCGACGTGGTTGTGAGGAGGTATCTCGGTGGTTCCTCGAGCCGGCCCGTTGTTCATTTTTTTGCTCCATGATGTCCAAGGTGATCCGGACTTGTGGAGGCAACCACGATCAATCTTGCCAGCGAGACGCCAATAGCGATTTCCTGCCGGTTCTTTTCAATGACGACGGTCCCGCCCGGCAGCACCTCGAGGCATCGAACCCGCTCCCCCTTCAAGATCCCCAGGCGGATCAACCGTGCCCTGTTCTTTCCGTCGGGGATATCGACGATGATCAGCGTGCTGCCTTTCGCTGCCAAATGAAGAGGTATTCCTGATGTTTTCATTCTTAGGAGTGTTTTCCCGTTTATGCTTTGTTCGGGCCAAATCTAATGTCGGACTAAATTAGTCGCATTATCAGAAAATGTCAATGACGAAGTTGGAAAAATCGAGGAAAAACAAACATCTTGATAACGATTCCTAATATCCCGCCTGCTTTTTGCTCGTCATTCTCCCAGTGGCTCAATGATTGATGTATGTTGTCCACTCAACCACGTACCAGGGACCATAACTCTTCAGGGAGACTTATGATTACGCTGCTCGGTAAGGTTGTGCTCGTCACGGGTGGATCGAGGGGTATCGGGGCCGCAATCGCAACGATGGTCGCAGAAGCAGGTGCGACGACCGCCTTCACGTATAACGCTGACAAGGCGAGCGCGCAAAGGACTGCCCGCAAGGTTGCCCGCGGTGGCAGCGAGTGCCTGATCGTTCAGGCAGATGTCTCTAAGTCGCAGGACGTACGAAGAACGGTTAAGACAGTGCTCGAGCACTTTGGCAGGATCGATATCCTGATTAACAACGCGGGAGTGTGGAAGCGGGGCAGGATGGGGAGGATGACGGAAGCTCAGTGGGACGAGACGCTGGATATTAATCTCAAGGGATCATTTCTCTTCTGCAACGAAGTCGTACCGGTTATGCGGAAGCAGAAGGGCGGAAAGATCATTAACATCGCGAGCACTGCAGGGCAGCGAGGTGAACCGTTCTACTCGCACTACGCGGCGTCAAAGGGAGGGATGATCGCGTTCACGAAAGCTCTCGGGGCCGAGCTTGCCTCGGAGAATATTATTGTCAACTGTGTATCTCCCGGATGGATCCACACGGACATGACCACGCATGTTCTGCGCAACCGGAAGCAACTCAGAGACATCAAGAAATTGATCCCTCGAGGGCGGGTTGGAACGCCGGAGGAGGTTGCAGGCCCGGTCCTGTTTCTCGCCTCCGATTTGTCGAATCATATCGTCGGCGCAGTGATTAACGTGAACGGGGGGAGCGTGCTCTTCGGCTGAAGTAGCTGTCCAGAGTTTTTTTTCTTGATTCCGAGCTCAAAATCGCTATATTTTTACCGTAATTTTTCTCATTTAACCCTGTCGACAGGCGCTTTCGAGTTTACAGCACTGGCCGCATACCAGAAGTATGGCGGTTGTTCACAGAACAAACGCTCGAGCCAGATGTCACGATCGTATGCGCCTGACCGACGCGCCGAAACAGAGTCTAACACTTACACGTAGCCATATCAGAAAGGTAGTCTTCCATGAATAGATACCAGGAGCTGCTGGACTTGATTCAGACCTTCCAAAAGGACTTCGAGAAGTTCTATTTGAAAGGAAACAAGTCAGCGGGCACTCGCGTGAGGAAACACATGGCTGCGCTGAAACGTAAGGCGCAGGAGATCCGGAACGAGGTCCAGGAGATCAAGAAGAAGCCTGCGGAGGAAGGGGGCCCCAGCGCCGGACCTGGCTCGTAGGCTGAGCGCAGCGACTCCGGTGCAATGGACAAGTCCGTACTCCATTAGCCGCTCCTTGAGCGGCTGATGGAGGTCGCTGTTCGTGAATTCGTCGAGTGTTCTTTCCCGAGAGGTGCCGGCCTCACCTTGAATCATCCGTTGTCGTGCTCGTCAAACGATCCTTTCCTTCAGTCTCCCACTTTACTGCAGCGGCCCATGTTATGAGAAAGCTCATCTTGCTTCTTGCCTGTGTTGAAATTTCCAACCTCTCCTCTCGTGCTCAAGAAGGAGGGTCTGCGAACGCTTCCGTCCCTGTAATTCCAACTCCGCAGGAAATCGCCCTCACGGCAAAGCCGTTCAAAATTACGTCGCAGACAAGGATCATTCTTGGTGAAGGTGCATCGAGCGATGACGAGTTCGCGGCCGAGCAGATCAGCGTCCAACTGTCGGAATTGAAAGAGCTTCGCTTGAAGATTGTGAAAGAACAGTCTGTGAGAAAGAACCCTTCCAGCTACGTGTTCGTCGGCCCGCCGCGAAGCAGATTCGCGCAGCGTTGGCTGAAGGAAATGAAAGTGAAGCTCGGTGCCGAGATGAAAGAAGAAGGCTACGTGCTCGGCGTGGGTGAACAGGGTGTTGTGATCATCGCGGAATCACCGAGCGGGCGGTTCTACGGTGTAATGACGCTTGTTCAGCTATTGGAGCGTGAGAAGAAGAGCATCATCGTGCCGGGCGTGAGCATTCGTGATTGGCCTTTGCAGAGAATCCGGGGCATCACGGACGATCTGAGCCGGGGGCAAGTTTCCACGATGGAGAATTTCAAGAAGATCATCCGGTTTCTGGCGCGGTACAAACTCAACGTGTACTCACCCTACATCGAGGACATCTTCGTCTTCAAGAGTCATCCGCACATTGGCCAGGGGCGGGGGGAGCTGACGGCAGCTCAGATGAAGGAGCTCGATGCCTATGCGAAGCGATACCATGTTGAGCTGATACCGATTTTCGAAACCCTTGGCCACTGGGAAAACATCCTGATTCTGCCCGAATACGTTCGCTTCGGTGAGTTTCCGGGTGCTCACACTGTCAACGTCTCCGATGAGGCAGTGTACACCATGCTGGACAAGATGATCGGGGAGCTGAGCGCCGCCTTCAGCTCCCCGTACTTCAATATCGGGGCAGATGAATCGTGGGATGTGGGGCTCGGTGCGAACAAGGATCGTGTTGCAGCAAGCGATCCTGCAAGCGTGCATGCCGAGCATTATAAGAGAGTCTTCGCTATTCTGAAGAAGCACAAGAAGAGGGCGATGATGTATGGCGACGTGATTCTTCACTATCCAATGATTCTCGACAAGATTCCTAAGGATGTTATCATCGTAGACTGGCACTATGGTGCGAGCGATCGCTATCTCAGCACGGAAACGTTTCGGAACGCGGGATTTCCGTACGTCGTGTCGCCAGCAGTGTGGAACTTCACCGGCCCGTTTCCGAACTATGTGAACACCGTGGTGAACGTGCAAAACTTCAATCGAGACGGCTACTCCAACGGTTCTCGTGGAATCCTTACGTCGAACTGGAATGACTACGGCGGTGAAGCGTTGCGAGAGCTCAATCAGTACGGCTACGCCTGGACGGCGGAGTGTGCGTGGCAGCCATGGAAGTCCGACATTGCATCATTTAATTCGAGATTCTTTTCGGACTTTTTCGGCAGCCAGCGCGCGGCGCTTATTGGCGGGTCGATATACTCGCTGCTGGGAAGTCCGCTCAATCAACTCGATTGGCATGAGCTCTGGCGCCATCCGATGCTGGCTGAACGCGCATCGGCAATTCCGAAACCCTGGCGCATCGAGAACCTGGAGTCCTCAATGTCCCTCGTGCAGCAGTTGCTGAACGATCTCGAATCGACTGCGACAAGGAATGGAGATCATCTTCACTATCTCAAATTTGTTGCCCGGCTGAATCAATGGTTTGCCGGCAAGCTGTCGGTAAGCAAAGAGATCAGGCGCCTGTGGCAGGATACCTCCAGGATCGCGAATCGGGACTCGCTGAAGAGGGTTGCCCTCGAATCGGCACGTGCGCTGGTCGGTGACCTGAAGAAATTGAAGGAGGATTTCGCTTCGTTGTGGCTTAGGACAAATCGGAAGGCGAACCTGCAATGGTTGATGCTTCGCTATGGCCGACAAGCGGAATACTGGGAGGAAACGATTGATGGGCTGTTGCGTGGCGATACGCTGCGAGATCCAACGATTGAGAGTCAATGGATCTATCACCCGGACGGAAATCCGGGGAAACGGGACACGGCGGCGCGCCAAGTGCGGCGCGCATATTTCAGAAAGACATTCTCAATTGACGGGCCTCCATCCAGCGCGAAGCTTCAGCTTATCGGGGACACTTACGCCAGAGTGTGGGTCAATGGTGTGGAGGTCGGTGAGGTGCTCGCGCGGGGCTCGCTCTCGCTTGTTGTGGAGCACCAGCGCGTGAAGATGTGGGAGGTTGGCTCGCTCCTGAGACACGGAAATAACTCGATTGCTGTCGAGGCGGCGAATTTCGATCAGTTTGGATCCGCAGGGATAAATATTTGCATGGAATTGCAGGCAGGACAAACTGCAACGACAATCATGACAGACTCGGGCTGGAGAGCCTCCGACTCCGTGAAGGATCAGTGGAAGAGCCCCGAGCACGATGATCGTGCCTGGGTGAGTGCGGCGGTGCGATCGTATCCGTACGTTGTCATCCGCCCGAATTTTCCCGCCGGTCGGCTCTCGTGGATTGAGCGCTGAAAATGCTGCCTCTGTTGGACTGGTGCTGACCCTTGGCGAGCCGGTCTGAACGTGAATGGAAAAAGAGGACACTTTCCACTATATTGCCTCACGTTCTTTGATCAGTGACTTCACTCTACGAGAGGGTTTGGGGGATCATGAAGAAATACATCGTGTTCGGTTTGATCGCCGGGGTGACCATCTCTGTCCTTGCCATTTACTTCAAGCAGAAGAGACTCGCGGGGACAGAATTCTATGGCTTCTTTGACTCCTCTGCGGTCGCGGATGAGTTGTTCGGAGACGCATTTGAAGAGCTGCCCGACAAACCATGAGCGTGTGCGTAAATTCTCCGTGATTGTGTTTTCATCCTCCGCTGAATCTCTCACCCCCCGGGTTCACTCCATCACGATTTTCTCTCCGTGCGAGACCCTCGAGCGACAGGACGGCAAAGAGCCATAACTCGTGCCATTCTGAATACAAGAACTCTTTATAGAAGCGTCACTAGCCCTTGATCGTTGCTGGTATGCGCAGGTTGTGTTGTTCACCACACAAGAATTGTGTGTTGTTCCATACCATAGCTCTGACGAAAGACGTCTTCGACTGAGCGACAGCGCTCAGGATATGCACGGGATTTCATCGCCGCTCACCCATGGGTTCACCAGGCTCAGAAACACCGACCACGTCATTGCTGAACACGCTCGCGAATGCCCTTCAGGCTGAGGCCGATCAGCTTAAGAATGCGCGTGGTGAAATCACGCTCTTCAGTGGCGACTTCGTAGGCAACTTTGCAGATTATTTTTACTATCGCTTCGAGGTTCCTGAAGAACTGTACCTCCGTGGCATAGAGCGCGCGTCTTTCATGTTCGGCCAACTCGAACCTGTCACCATCGAAGGGAGAATCATTGGCCTCGACAATCAATTTATCACCATTGCTCTTCCGATGAATTTCGGGGCCATTCTCCCCGAGATCAAATGCATCTGGAGCTACGACGACCATCTCAAGCCCATCATCAACGCGCTCGGGTCCGCCGCAGACACTCATCCTGTTGTCTCTGCGCTCTTTCATCCGGAGGATCCAGCCAACGCCCATCCAGCGAACCTTGAACCGTCCTTCCTGGCTACGACACCGCCGGAGCAGCAAGAGGCCATCAAGAACATCCTCAACAACCGTGTTTCGTACATCTGGGGTCCAATTCGTTCAGGAAAGACCCACCTTCTGGCGCTCACCGCGTTGAACTACCTCAAGGCGGACAAGAGAGTTCTCGTGGTGGCCAACAGCGATGAACTTGTCGATGAGGCGGCGATCCGAACGATTGCGCTGAGCGCAGATCTTGGTGTCGACATCAAGGCTGTGGGAACGCGCGCTGGGTTGCCGGTGAAGCTTGACGCTGAGCGCTTGGGCTCGATATCGCTGGAGTACGAAGTCGGAGAGCAGAAGAGCGAGAAGAAGAAGATGTTCGAAGAGCGCGTGGCGCTTCTGCAAAGCTACTGGCGGACAAAGGTCCATCAATTCCTTCACGAGGACTTCTATGCGAAGCTGAGCGAACTGCGCGAGCGGACCGACGACAACAGGAAGCAGTTGGACAAGGTCAACGACGACCTCAAAGGGATTAAGGAGACCATCGGAAGGGCACAAAACGCGTCGATGTTGGAAAAACTGAAGAAGGGCTTCAACAAGGAAGAGATGGCGGGTGCGCAGAAAGAGCTGGCTGAAAAACAGGCTCAGCAAAAGAGGCTGCAGGCGATGCAGCAAGCTCTGACGGCAGAGCTCATGCGGACGTCAGCACAGGCTCCAATCGATTCCAGCGAGCTCAAAGAGTACCAGGCAGCGGTGAAACGCATAGGGGAGCTGGGTGGGGTCAAGAAGGTGACCGAGGATGTTGACGCGTTCATTGCGGTCGATGAGCGTGCACTTCTCTCCTCGAAGCGGTTTGTGGCGACAACCGTCGGCACGATCCTCACCGACCCACGCCTCAGGAATGGTCAATTCGACCTTGTCATCGTCGACGATGCGGAGTCGGTGCCGATGCCGCATCTCGCTGCACTCGCGCTTCTGGCCAGGGAAAAGATGGTTGTGGCAGGCGATCCGTTTCAACTCGGCCCGGAATCGTACTCGACGAGCGACCTTGCACAAACCTGGCTGCAACGCGACATTTTCCTTCACGTCGCTCAGACGGAGCAATTGAATCAACTCGTCGAGTGGTCCCGGCGAAACGCCCAGTGGTGCATCTTTCTCCCGTCTCAGATCGCGACAACCACCAAGCTCTCAGCATTTGTTGCTTCCGTCCTCTTCGACGATCAACTGAAGGTCACCGCGCCGCCGGAAGCGAAAGGGAGGGTCTATTTTCTCGATACGAGCGTCTTGCGATCCGCATGCCGTCAGTATATCGGAAAGAAAAGGATTGTCCCCTTCAACGATCCTCAGACAAAGAAGACGATGGAGTTGGTGAAACACGCCCTCATGCAGCCTCATCGCCGGGCGGTTGATATCGGCGTCGTTGTCCCGTTCCATGGGACGTCGCTGCACACCAAACTGCAGCTTCGTTTGCAGGCGCTGCGGAACGTGGCAGTGGGAACGCCTCAGACCATCCGTGGTCATCGGAAAAAAGCGGTGATCTTTGATACAACCATGGCCGGGGTGGACTACACCATGCGGTACATCGACGATCGGAAGATTGGGGAGTATCGCATCGCGCGGCTCTTCAATTCCATCTTCTCGTGTGTGGAGGATGATCTTTATGTTCTCGCCGACATGTCCCACTTTAAGTCGGTGTACAAAGATCGCCTGTTCACCAAGCTGCTGCTGCTTCTGCAGGCGAGGGCGGATTCACTTCCAGCCACCATGCAAGCGGCAAAGCACTTCGATGAGCTTGACTGGGATACCCGGGCCCGGATTCTCGACCTCCCCCGGGCTGGAGCCGCCCCGATTGGCGATGATATGCGGTCAGGGCGTGAGACTTCAACGTCGGCGATAGCTGACGCAGAGTTCGAGGTTCGCATAAAAATGATGGCGCGGCAGCAGCCGCAGCCGGCATCGTCGAGCGCGCGGAATTTCGAACGTGAAACGTATATAGCTGCTCATCGAGTGCTGGGCACGCGGAAGGACGTGAACCTGCTCTCCCAGCTCATCGGCGGTGATGTCCTCTTCCGACATTCGCTGGGAACGGAAGAAGCTGCAGCTCGGCTTCCGCTCGAGGCATGTCAGAGTGAAGAGGAGTTCCGCAAGATTCTGGAGCGATGGAACCTCTTGATCTATGAGATGTCGGGGGCCGGGAAGACCGATCTCTCGTTCTTCGCGAAGCAAACCCCGGAGGCAGGCGTGAGGTGGGACATCAGCAACCTGAGAGCGTACTACTCCTCCACGGTTGAAGCTGTGGTCGAGGAAGGAAAACACAGGGTAGCTATGTCGTTGTCGAGAGTATTCCAGGAATCTCTCGGCAAACGGGAGCCCACGAATCCGGTTGAGTGGTCCACCGCCTACCTCAGATTCCTTGGTAAGATGGAAGCTTACCTTTCGTGGATCTCTGAGCAGCTCAGACGCTAAAGCCTTCTTCCGCTCGAGAAGAATTCTCGCCCGCTCATCCTGCAAAGCGCCCCGATTTGATCATTTCCCCAGGCTGCTGTTGCGCGTTCTTGAAGGCCAGTCGAAATTCAGGTATATTCGACTGCAATTCTAGATTGTAGATTGAAGATTGTAGGCTGAAGATTCACGAAACGGTGCCCATCGTTGAAGGGTCGAATCAACCGTGTTGAGAGAGCGCTTCAACGACCCGATGATTCGATGGCCCGATGACCTGATGGCTTGTTCGCTCAATCACCATGTGGGACGTAATCTTTAATATTACCCTAGTCCTCTTCTTTGTCCTGCTGAACGGTTTCTTCGTAGCAGCCGAGTTTGCCATCGTAAAGGTTCGCGCGACGCAGATTGAGCCTCTCGCGGCGAAGGGCAACTGGCGCGCGAAGATTGCCTGGGAAATCATCACTCACCTGGATGCGTACCTGTCCGCTACCCAGCTCGGCATCACGATGGCAAGCCTTGCTCTTGGTTGGTTGGGTGAGCCGCTGGTGGCAGATCAGCTTCGACCCTTGCTCGGCAAGATCGGCATCGCTAAACCGGAGATTGTCACCGCCGTTTCATTCGGTGTCGCCTTCGCCATCATTACCTTCTTGCATATTGTCCTCGGCGAACTGGCGCCGAAATCCTTAGCCATCCAGAAAGCAAGCGGCACCGCACTCTGGACCGCCTATCCACTCAAGCTATTCTTTCTCGTCTTCAAGCCGATCATCTGGTCGTTAAACTCGCTTGCGAATGCAATCCTTCGAGTCATTGGCATCCAACCCGCGGGAGAGTCCGAGCTGCTGCATTCCGAAGAGGAATTGCGCCTCCTGCTGGCTCAGGAAAGGGGGGTTTCAGTTGCCAGTAAGAACATTGTCCTGAATGCGATGGACTTCCGTCGCAAGCAGGCCCGTCATTCAATGGTCCCACGGACTGAAATGATGACGCTTTCTGTGTCAGCCCCGGTACAAGAGAACGTGAACATCATGCGCACGAACAAGTTCTCTCGCTACCCTGTCTATAGGGATTCGCTTGACAATATCATCGGGATCATTTATACGAAGGACATCTTCAAGCAAGACCGACACCTGAAGGCTGATTTCACTCTTGAATCGGTACTCCGTGACGCGACCTTCTTGCCGGAAACGGCCAACCTGGAGCGAGTCCTCGAGACGATACTTCAGCGAAAAACCCACATGGTGATTCTTGCCGATGAGTATGGAGGAACGGCCGGCCTCATTACGCTGGAGAATGTGCTGGAAGAACTCGTCGGACCGATTCAGGACGAGTTTGACCGCGAGTCGCCTGAGGTTACAAAAGTCAGCGACGATGAATACGTTCTTGATGCAAGTCTAACGACCAACGACGTCGAGCGACTTATTAGTCAGGAGTTGTCTCCAAAGGATATCCTCTCCATCGGTGGATTTGTGCTGGAGCAGCTTGGACACATTCCGCAAAAGGGCGAGAGCGTTCAAGTCAGTGGGGTCGAGTTTACCGTGGAACAGGTAAACGACCGCGTGATTGATCGTGTGCGCGTTCGACGCATCCTGCCACCGAAGGATGATGAAACCGGCGAACAATCGTAGCGCCCATCTCACGATCTCCTGCGTTTCTCTTCCCCCAACATCTGGGGCATGATAATAATGAAGCCCTTCGCCCGCATTTGCCTCGCGCTGTTCATTTTTTACTCGACGCGTTTCTGTCAAGTCTAGGTTCCACAGTGGGCGAAAGATGCCGTTTGGTATCAGATCTTCCCGGAGCGGTTCCGCAA
>CAZTKU010000014.1:0-2724 GCA_964614245.1 uncultured Ignavibacteriaceae bacterium | reverse complement strand
TGGCGCATTTTACCGTGGACGAGTGACTGGTACAAGCTCCAGTCGTGGGAGAAAAAGCACAGCGGGAATTTCTACGAGAACGTTTTCGGACGGCGCTTCGGGGGCGATCTTCAGGGTGTGCTGGACAGACTCGACTATCTCGCCGATCTCGGCATCAACTCAATCTATTTCAATCCCGTCTTCGAGGCAATCTCCCTCCACAAGTGTCATGCATCGATTCTCGTGCACAAGAAATGACGTTTCTTGATTTGTCCGACAGCTTGAGACAGGAGCGCATCTCCGCCGAAGGCGGATGAGCCGCGTGAGCACCACAGTGAAACAGGCTAAGACCTGCCCACTTGACACTCACAAGGAAACACGTAACTTGAGGAGGTGCAAGGTGAGCCGGTAGGAATCCAGAAAGCTCATCCAGGGGTAGCCGCTCAACCACATTCGTCGTGACCGATCACAGAGGCGACGATGATACGTCAAATCCTCCCACAATTCCTCCTCTTACTTATCTTCCTCTTTCTCCCTCTCGCCGAATCGGCAGATCCTGGAGCGGGTCCGCGAAAGTCCCCGGTTCATTCCCAACAGGAGAAGGAATTTGAGCAGCGTCGAATGGCGATGGTGCGCGAGCAGATTCAGGAGCAAGGCATCATGGATTCTGCCGTGCTTCAATCGATGCGTCGAGTTCCGCGTCATCAGTTTGTTCCGTCTGAGATTCTGCGGGAAGCCTACATGGACCGGCCCTTGCCGATCGGATATGGCCAGACGATCTCCCAGCCGTACATTGTCGCGCTCATGACTGAATTGCTTGCGCTGAAGAAGAGCCACAGAGTGCTCGAGGTTGGCACCGGCTCTGGGTATCAGGCCGCAGTCCTCGCGGAGATCGTCGACTCGATCTGGACGATCGAAATCGTTCAGCCGCTTGCAAAGTCGGCTGAAGAACGGCTGCGGAGGCTAGGGTATGGAAAGGTGCGGGTACGTTGGGCTGACGGCTACTATGGCTGGCCGGAGCGCGCACCGTTTGATGCGATCATTGTTACCGCTGCCGCTGAGCATGTTCCTCCGCCACTCGTCCAGCAGCTCCGGGATGGGGGCCGAATGGTGATCCCGGTCGGTCATCCCTTCTTCGTTCAGAATCTTGTGCTCGTCGAGAAACGGGGAGGCAAGATCACGACCCGCAGCATTGCCCCTGTCCGCTTTGTCCCGCTTACAAGACAACAATGACCACTCGGCTCGCGTGGATCGTTGGAGTACTCTCCGCGGCACTCCTCGGATTTGAGTTGTCGCTGATGCGCATTCTTTCGTATGCGCAGTGGTATCACTTCGCGTACATGATCATCAGCGTCGCACTGCTTGGGTTTGGCGTCAGCGGAACGCTCCTCTATTTGTTTCGATCTTCTCTTCTGCGACGGGCAAGTCTCGTTGTTGGAGCTGCAACCAGCCTTTGCTCTCTCTCACTGGTTCTCTCGCCGCCGCTCGTCTCGCAGATTTCTCTTGATCCCTTTCTCATGGTTTGGGATCCTGTCAGATTCTGGCAGCTGCTCCTCTTCTATATCCTCGCGTTCCTTCCGTTCTTCTTTGGCGCCACGGTGATTGGTCTTTCCTTTGTCATTTACCCTGATCGAGTGGGGCGACTCTACTTCTCGAACCTCATCGGTTCAGGCATCGGCAGTCTTGGCGCGGTTCTCTTGATGGAATGGATTCATCCCCTCGATTTACCTTTCGCGATGGCGCTCATCACCGTCCCAGCGCTCGTGCTGGCAGCTTTTGATCTTCGACGGACAGGAATGGTGTTGATTGGTCTGCCTTTTTTCCTGATGGTGGTTGTTCTGGTTGTGCCACTGCCGCGCCCCGAGCGATCCCAGTACAAGAGTCTTTCTAAGTCTCTTCTCCTTCCGGATGCTCGGATTGTGCACGAGAGGGTGGGTCCGCTTGGTGTGCTGGAAGTAATAGAAAGCTCAGCACTTCGCTATGCGCCGGGGATGAGTCTATCGTACCAGGGCAAGATTCCTCATCAGCATGGGGTGTTCAGCGATGGAGAATGGCTGGGATCAATCTTGGATGTGCGAGATACATCTGCGCTGAGTATGCTCGATCATTCACTCTTCGCGTTGCCGTATCAGGTGCGGGAACAGCCGCGAGTGCTTGTTCTCGGGTCGGGGACCGGCAATGACATCCATCTAGCGCTTCGCAACAGAGCAGAGTCCGTCACCGGCGTCGAGATGAACGGGGCATTAGTGGAGCTGCTGGCTGAAGCGTACAAGGCTGAATCGGCGAATCTCCTCCGCCGCGAGAATGTACATATCGTCATCGGGGAAGCGCGTTCTTTTCTCGCGCGGCTGGCCGACCGGTTTGATATCATCGTCCTGCCTGTCCACGAGGGATTTATCGCCTCAGCGGCCGGGACGCAAGCTCTGTTTGAGAATTACCTGTCGACCGTTGAATCATTCGAGACGATGATCGATCGGCTGACGGAGGATGGAATCCTTACAGTTCATTGCTGGATGACGTTTCCCCCGCGAAGTCCGCTGAAGGCTATCGGGATGATATTCGAGTCGATGAGATTGAAGAGGGTCAAGAGCCCGGAGAACCATCTTGTCGCCGTAAGGAGCTGGAATTCGTTCAGTGCGATGGTGAAGAAGGAGCCGTTCACGAAAGAAGAAATTCGGTTGGTGCGCAGGTTTTGCGATGAAAATGGATTTGACCTGGTGTATGTGCCGGGCATCCAGCCGGATG
>CAZTKU010000013.1:0-27289 GCA_964614245.1 uncultured Ignavibacteriaceae bacterium | reverse complement strand
CTACTGTATACTCTTCGACACATTGATAGATTTGCCATATCTCGGAACTGCGGAAGAAACTCTCTTGTTAGGGGAAGGCATCCCCGCCGGGCCGATTCTGTCGGGCTGGGCGTTCAGACAGGGATACCTTTGTATGGAGCAATTGAGATTGTGACCGTCAGAACCCCTGCGCGAACATCCCCCAAAACAGATCCCCCAACTCCCACCATTTCACCATCGCAGCGCGGGCGAGATCATTCGTGTAGTTCGTGAGGTACTCCCTCACCTTTTGATGCCCGGCGTCTGAGCCATCCTTTTTCAAGATCTCCTGTACCCGCTGCTCAATGATGGGAAGATCGGAAAAGCCCTTCTCCTCAAATTCCATCATCGCTTTTTCGATGTGGCTCCGTGTCCTCCCCCACTGTATTGTCGCCAGGCGGTTCGCGCGGCGGAACCACCAGGAGGCAGCATCTTCGCGATACTTTTGCAGTCCACACACTTCAAAACTCTTGGGCAGTTCGAGGGCCCCTGCAAAAATCGGAAAACGCGGGCTTTGCCCAGGATTGTCAAACGAAAACCACGCAACACCCCCGACCTCGTCGGGCAGCCAGCTGCGGCACTGAACAATCTGAGAGTAATCACACCGGGAAATTGCAATCGTCCGTGTTGGCACGACCGTACCAGGCTTAATGGCGTTCAGAAGCGTCATAAGCTCGCGACTCATCCAACCGTTGGCGAGCGGACTTTTTATCATCTCCGGGCCTTTTCCGGCGATGCTGTCTTTCACCATCTCCTCTCGAGATCTCGGTTTCTGGACCATCAGGTTCTTCGTCATGTCGTACTGCGTCCCCTCGTAGGTCTCGCGATACATCTTGAGTACCTCCTGCAGCGAAACTTTCTTGTCGGGCTTGACGCTGAAGGGAAGCTCGTCGGCTTCCATCTTCAGGTTCAGGGACGGGGCAAAGGTCGAGAGAACGTAATACTCGCGGATCGAGAACGGCTTCCTGCCGCTGTACGCCTTCCAGAATTTGAACGGCTCACCTTTCTTCGCATCCCACCATCCCATTTCCTGGGCCAGGGAGAACACATTGTCCGAAGCCATGTAGCGGTCGGGATCTTTCACGTTGAGCTCGCTGATGCGCGGGATGTTCGCCGAAACCCCGATGTGATCATCCGGAATCCGGACGGCTGCCCAGACTGCTCCTTTCTCAGCCGGACCCGCTCCAAAGATCTCAAACTGCCACACCTCCTTCGTGTCAGCTACCGTGAGACACTCGCCCCAATCGCCATAACCGTATTTTGTCGCAAGGCTGCCCATCAGACGGATCGCGTCGCGCGCCGTTGTGCAGCGCTCCAGCGCAATCGACTGCAATTCCTCAATCAGAAACATGCCCTCGTCGTTGCGAAGTTCCTCTCGCCCGCCGATCGTCGTCTCACCGAAGGCCAGCTGCTTTTCGTTAAGGCACGGGTAGGCAACGTTGAGGTAGGAATAGGTTTCCTCAGCTTCCGGGATTTCTCCTTTGAGGATTTTCCCCCGCATGTCGGAAACGTATTCCGTGTGCAGGTTTCCCCAGTAGATCTTGCGGACCGCACCCTTGTCGTGCTTCTTGTGCGGCACGATGTTGAGCCATGTTCGATAGTTGCCGTCGCACGTGTGACCAACCATCACCGAGCCGTCTGTCGTAGCCAGTCGAGCGGCCATAATACTTGTACAGCCTTCATCGGTCTCGATCTGCTTCTTCTCGTACTGCGCCAGCGCCTGCGAGCACAGAACAAAGAGAAGCACCGAGAAGAGAAGCGCAAGGTGCTTTCGGAAGTTGACGGGGACGAGGGATTCCATGGTACGTTGTCCTTTCTCTATGAACGTTACGTGATTTACTTCTTCAATTCTTCTCATTCGTACCACACACGCCCGGGCTTTGCCTGTGACGGGTCGTGCAGGAAGACACCGATTCCTTTTTCAATGACCTCCGCGTATCGAGGGACATTCTCGCAAAGCAAAGGCTTTTCAGGATGGGCTTCGGTCCAGCTCACCATCGTCTGCAGAACTGCGGACGTATGCCGGCCGACGCGAACATCGATCGGCCATCCTTTCTCATCGATCTTCTCAAAGAGCAATCCGTGCTTGCCAGCCTTCATCACAAACTCGTCTTTTCCCGTCAACAATTGCTCACGCGTCGTTTTGCCTCGAGTGGCGTCAAGAAACGGCTCCGGTGCCTCAAATAGAAGCGAAATGGCATCGGAATAGTCTCCGATCTCCCTGTGGGAGAGCCCGTGCAAATTCTTGGGAGAGAACTCCATTCCCATCTTGAACCCTTCCATATCGGTCAGCGTCATCGAGACGAATGTCGCAAGCTCCTGACCTTTCTCGTGCGCGACGATCGTGCTGATCACCGGATATTGAAGCTCCGCCTCGTGGAGATCGATCACAATGTCCACTTTTTCCTTCCTGATCATCTCCATTAAAGCATAGCAGGTCTTTTCGGTCAAAGTGCCGTTTGGTCTGCCTGGCCAGCAACGATTGAGATTCCGGATATCGACGTAGGCGAGATATTGACCGCTCGGGTAGTGAATATACACCTCGGGATCGGGCCATTGATCGAGCGGATTCGACCAGCGATCGCCAAGGCGGAATATCTGCCCGCCCCACGGCGTGGTAATGGTAAAATCTGGGGGGTACGCACCGCCAACCCGCGTCACGGTCGTCGCGCTCCGGTTTGCGCTGAGCACGACGATCAGCCTCCCTTTCTTCATCATCGCGTTCTCAGCGAAGAGCCATGCAGCAAGCTGTCCGCCCGGCTCTTCGGGGTGTGTCCCGCCGAGGATGCAAAGCGTCGCACCCGGCTCTTTTCCCTCGAGAACGTACACGTTGCAGTCATTCGCTGTCCCCCCGATGCCGGAAAAATAGCGGCTGAGCTTCACCACCTGCGTTACGCCTTCGCTGATCACGACGGGCTCCTTCAGATGCCGACTCTCATAGAAGCTCACGCCCGAGGTGATCAGGAGCAGCAACCCCACGATGCCGAAGCCGAGTTTACGAAGCGATGACGTCATAACATTCCCTCACTTCAACAGGAATAAGCGTAGAAGGAAAGGAATCAAAACAATGATGTACAGAATTTCTCTCTGCCACTCCTTCGTCTTGATCATATTGAAGATGAGCAACACGCTGACATACCCAACGAGAACATAATAGATGATTGAGATAATGAGGTCCATAGCGATTCTTTTCCTATAAACCGGTCAGGAAGCCCAGCTGTTTACTGTAGATGACCATGACTGTCCCGATGAGGATAATGATAATTGCCGGCACCAGGCATGCCTTCAGGAACCGCACGTAGGAATCTCGATAGCCCGTAACATCCACGGTCAGTCGGCCGATGATCGCCGTTGGAGGAAGGGCATCGCCGAGCGGCCAGATCACGCTCATCCCCGCCAGCGCGACGATCGGATTGAGCCCGATCGTGTTGAAGAGCAACACGAGCGGCACGCCAATAACTGGAGCCGCGCCCCACATCAGGACGGCTTCTGAAACCGGAAGCACGATGAAGAGCGACGCGTAGACCACCGCCACCGGCAGCGTCACCGTTGTCACGGCAAGCAATCCTCGAACGCCCGTCAGCGTCATGATCTGAACAAGAATTCCCACACACGTGAGCGTGCCGAGAAGGGGCAGGAGCTGGTCAATGGTATTTCGAGAAATCTGGAGGATGTTGATCTTCTGCGGCGAGAGCACGTAAGAGGTCAGCGCCGCGCAGAGAAACATCAGAGGGAGTCCCGTGACGACCGTCGAATGCGGCCACGTCCTCCCGACGAAAATGAGCCCAAGGAAGACAACGAATGGGAGGATGACTTTCAGCCAGTTCATTCCCGCAGGTGGCGTTGGAAGATCTTCGAATGCCTTTTCAATGTCTGCCGGTTTTCCTTTCCAGCCGAGGAGAAACATCGTCAGTATTCCCGCCACGAGACACGGTAGGAGCAGCGGCCAGAAGAACCCGACATACGGCATGTTGACCCCCGCTGCCGTCATCATTGCCCAGAGGCTCACCGGCGGTGCTGCGGCACTCAGTCCGGCAACAATGAACACAATAGCCGCGGTCTTTACCCTGGGCACACCCATTGCCATCAACACTGTCGCCGCCATCCCGCCAGCGATCAGGACCGTCACGCTTCCAGCTCCCGTGAGCGCTCCGGGAATCAGAAGCAAGATCGTGAGCAGCACCAGAAGGATCGCCCGCTGCCGATGAAAGCGCTTGAACACTCCCCGCACCGCATAGGCAACGCCCCCCGACTCCTTCAGAATGTTCATAAAGAGCGTTGCTGTGATGAAGATGAGGTTGATGTCGAGGTACGTCATCGCCCCTTCCGCAATGTGCCGGGCGGGAACCCCGAACCCGCCGGCTACGCTTCCTGCAAGGGCAGCGATGAATACGGAAATCTCGGTCGAGAGCTTCAGCAGCTTCGCCCCGGCGAAGGCCAAGACCATCACGCCAAGAACGATCGAGGCATAGGTGGTGAGATCCATAGACTATTTCTGGTAGAGGTTCTTCAGGACGTCCGAGAGCTCCATGTTCTTCTCAAACGTCACCTGTGGTATCTTCTTCCCCGTTGAGATCGCCGTGAACCGTTTGTCCTCATCACCATCTTTTCTCACCAGAAGCAGATCCGACTGCGGACAGATCGCGTCGATCGACAGCTCATCCGAATTGTCGCCGGGGGCCGCTCCCTGAGCACGGCGCTCCATCCCTTCGACGTGCGCACCCACGACCTTGATCCCCTGCTTCCTCGCCTCTGCGATCAGCTTCTTTGCACGATCCAGCTCATCCTCAATCGACACTCTTGAGGCACCCATGCCTTTGAGACTCGCGCCGGTGACGATGATCAGCGATTTGAACGGCTTGCCTTCCTTCTTCTTTGCGGCAAGATCGCCTGCTGATGCTTGAAGATCATAAACATAGTCAATCTTCAGCTTGGCGAGGAACACCTTGATCTTCAGCGGGCCCGGGCTCTGTCCACACGACGTCAGGAGGACCGGCTGTTCGAGCTTGATCGACTGCTTCTGTGCCATTGTCGGAGACCAAGCGAAACCGACGACGATAATGAAAAAGAGAATGGATGAAATGTATTTCATGATCGTTTCCTTTAGGATAGTGTCGGGAAGAACGTCCTTCTGTGAAGAACGAAGATCAAAACCATGAGTGAAAAGTAGACTGGAGCAACAATCCCCAAACCGGTACTGAGCGTTGAGCGCGCCTGCAACATTCCATCCCCTGCCTTTGGAAGAGGGATCGGATCCCACGGGAGACCGTACTTCAGAGCGAGTCCTTTGATGTGCAGCAGATGAATCACTGCAATATGGCGCTCGGCCATCGCAAAAACAACACCGTGCGTCTCCTTGGCTGTGGGAATCGACACAAGCGCGTTGACTCCAGTGTTGAGCTTCAGCGCCAGCGGGCTCGTTCCCAAATCTGCATAATTTCCGCCTATGTTCACAAATGCTGCGACCCTTTTCTTCCCCGCGGATCCGAAGTAGATCGCCATCCTCTCCGAGACATTCCTCTGAAGGTCAGCTTGATGCAGGAAGCGAATTCCAGACAACCGGATCTTCTCGACTAACCGGGCCTTCATTTCAGCTTCATACTCCAGCCCGACATCTTTGGCCCCTCCAAGCGATACCCCGGCAGGCGAGATGTCAACGATACCACTGTTCTTCAGGACGCCATAGACATCGAGCAGCGTGAAGTCATTCCGCGTTGCCCCGAACGAAGATGCGCCCAGTGAGAGGATCATCACTGGATGCGCCCCCACGGCTTTTGAGGCGGCGAGTGTAGCAGTCATGAGCGCGGGGAACGAAGCTGAACAGCCAACGGCGATCGTGTCACCCGGCAGGACGCCCGCCTCTTCCAGCAACTGAACGACGACACCTGCCATATTCGGATTTGTCGTCGTGCGTTTGGCTTCGAGACTTCCTACCGTGGTTGTGATCTCCGAATACTCTAGGCCGATGAGCCCTGTGTGGTTCGGATCGAGGGCATCGTCAAATTGCATGCCATGGGAAATGCAGTGTTCGCGGACGCCAGCAATTGCTCTTTCCATTATCTGCGCGGCTTCCGCTTTGGCTCGCTGGCCGTATCGGTCCCCCTGTGGTGAGAAGACCCTCCCCGCCACAAATGCGGCAAGGCTGATGATTCCGAGTAAAAGGACAGCACGATCTTTCCGGGTGCGAATGGAGTTATTTGGAATATTGGTCACGAGGTGTAACTCAGATCAAAAGATCAGTCCGAGAATTCGTCCAAAAAAGTACACCGCCACCGTGACGGTAACAAGCGCGGCCGTCGTGGAGGCAACACCCTGCTTCTGAAAGTTGTTGGCGATGAGTCCGGGGATTACCCACCCGATGACTCTGAATTCCAGAGACGCAGGATAGAAAAGAGGAAACAGCTGTATCCAACAGAACGTCCAGAGCGCCCCGAGCAAGACCATGAAGACGAACATCCTTCGACCGAAAACGATCAGGTACCGTGACACGATTTTGTAGCACAGGAGCGTCAGCAGCGCTGCGACGAGCGTCCCGAGCAAGCGCGACGGTTGGTTCACGAAGAGAACCAGGTAGCTTGGGACGATGATGCCCCCCGGATAGACACCGGTGATCCCGATAAAAAGCAGCGATGCGAGGAGCGCCACAAATGCGAGTTCATACTCCATATTCTTCACCTACTCGTTGCCAATGTTCCACGAGTCGCTGCCCCGCTCCGCCGATGTTGCCGAAACCGAACAGAATGCCGTCCTCCTCCGTCGCCGACGCGATGGAATTTGTGATCTCTTCCGGCCTCGTGCGCTTGATGACCTCAACTCCTTTGATCTTTCTCCGGACAACGTTCGCGTGCTCACCAATGACATAGATACGCTTGAAGCATCCTGCGAGACCGTTGTCCAGTGCCTCAATCCACTGTTGGGTCCTGTCGCCCCGATCGGAACGGAGACTCAGCAATCCCACAAACGAGGTCGAACCTGCTGGAATCACCTCTCTCGTCTTCTTGATCACGATCAGCGTCGATTCGGGATCATTTGCGGCAAATCCGTTCACGAGGAAAATCCTCTTCTCTCCGACGCGGTATGTCCACACGTTGAGACTTCCAATGTCGTGCCTCGCGTTCAGGATCCCCTTCGCGATGGTTGCGTCATCGATGCCAAAGTCTCTGGCGACGCTTGCAACGAAATCAAGGTTTTCTGCAAACTCCTTTTTCTGGAGGTCTGGATTCCGTCGAAATAACGCATCGGAGGTTCCACGCGCAACGGAGACAGGGGTAACTCGAGGCACCTGCGCAATCGACGGGGTGAGTTGGTCCCACATCTCCCTCGGGACATAGACTTTGCCACCGGCTAAAATATCGAGCGAAAGGACGCGGGCAATTTCTTCCTCCGTTTCCCCCATGGCATCGGTATGATCGGGCCGGATATTCGTGAGAACAACGATATTGGGCTTGAGGATTTGGTGAGATTCAACAACGTGGTTTTCCGGGTGGATACTCATGATTTCCACAACGAGACAATCGGCGTGGAGCTCAGCGGCCTTCCTCAGCACCTTCTTCTGCTCGAGAATCGAGGCAATCCCCCTCCGCGGGACATCCCGCACGGTGCCATCCGGCAGCACGAACTGGGCCTGCGAGCCTGTGGTTTTGGCCAAAACGGTTCGACCGCTTTCCCGAAGAACCGATGCGAGCATGCGGACAACGCTCGATTTCCCCCGCGTGCCGGTCACACTCACGACCATCGGAATCGCTTTCCTGAGTCGGTTCAGCGCGATCCTCTCATAGACAAGATAGAGAAGGAGAAGCGTCAGCGTGAGAAGGAGGATTGTCACAGGGATCTCTGAAATACGGGGAGTAGAACCGCGGCTCATAATCTATTCATTTATTTCCTGGAAGCAAACCAACCTCGTCTGAATTCTGACTTCTGCTTTCTGGATTCTGCCCCCCCCAACTCCTCCCCCATTTTACCTTTCTCTTTTGACTCCTTGCTTTTTACTTTCTACTTCCTGCTTGCATACTTTATAGTCCCTACTCACTTGCCGCCACATTCCCATTTACATTCTCAAGTTTTATTCTGACATTTGACCTTGCTTTCGCGATCGAACCTGCTCTGAGATCAGTCAAATAACTATGGCGCGGATTCCAAGATTCTCTGCCTCGCACTCTTTCATCTCCACTCTTCATTTCCCAAGGAGTCATTATGAAACGTATGTTCTTCATCCTCTTTCTGATCACTCTTGGTAGCACCGCAATGGCTCAATCGATCTTTCCGTACAAATATCAGGTTGAGAGGCTTCCCAATGGACTGCAGGTTATCACGATCCCCATGGAAAGCCCGGGCCTGGTTGCATATTACTCGATCGTGCGCACCGGGAGTCGCGACGAAGTGGAACCGGGGAAATCCGGGTTCGCGCACTTCTTCGAGCATATGATGTTCCGCGGCACCAAGAAGTATCCCGGACCCGTGTACGACAGCCTTATGACCAGCATCGGTGCGAGCGCGAACGCGTACACGACCGATGACTACACGGCCTATCACCTGAACTTCGCCAAGGAGGATTTGGAAAAGGTCGTCGAGCTCGAAAGCGACCGGTTCCAGAACCTGTACTATGAGAAGCGGGAGTTCCAGACGGAAGCCGGAGCAGTCTATGGGGAATACCGGAAGAGCATCACCAGTCCCTTTGCTGTGCTGAACGAGAAGATTCAGGACCTTGCTTACGATGTGCACACATACAAGCACACGACGATCGGCTTCGAGGCGGACATCAAAGCCATGCCCGAACAGTTTGAATACAGCAAGTCATTCTTCGCGCGCTTCTATCGTCCGGAAAACGTGGTTCTCCTCGTCACGGGCGACATCGACCCGAAAGCAACAATGAAGCTGGTGACGAAATACTATAGCCGCTGGGGAAAAGGCTATGTTCCACCGAACATCATCCCCGAGCCGCCGCAGAAAGCCGAGCGGTCTACAGAGGTCGCCTACAACGGAAAGACATTGCCGATCATCGATATCGCCTATAAGGGCGACGCATTGGATCCCACCAACAAGGATTTCATTGCAGCCTTGCTCCTCGGCGATCTGGCCTTTGGTGAGAACAGCGATCTCTACAAGAAGCTCGTTATCAACGAACAGAAGGTCCAGTTCATCAGCTCGAGCGTTCCGATGAACCGGGATCTTCCGCTCTTTGAGGTCTACTCGATGGTGAAGAAGCTCGATGACATAGGCTACGTTCGGGACGAGGTCTATCGGACGTTAGAAGAGTTCAAGACGAAGCTCGTGGATGAGAAGAAACTGAACGATTTGAAACGCCGGAACAAGTACGGTTTCTTGATGGGACTTGACACACCGGATAACGTTGCGGGAGGTTTGGCCCGCTTCGTGGCTCTCACTGGCGGCATTGAGGTGGTGGACCTGCTCTACAAGCAGATGGGGTCGGTGACGCCTCAGGATATCGTCAATGCTGCCAAGAAGTACTTCACCCCGGAACGTCGCACGGTTGTCGTGCTGAAAGGAGCCCAGTCATGAGAACCATCGCGTTTACTCTGACGATCTTGGTTGCACTCGCTCTTCCATGCACAACCTCTGGAGAACAGAACGTGGAGAAGAACACAACTGTCCTGCTGCCCGTCAAGAACGACCCCACGATCGCATTTCGCATCTGGTTCAAGGTCGGTTCCCAGAACGATCCCCCGGGCAAAGAGGGGCTTGGCTCAATCACGGCCTCGATGCTCACGGATGCCTCAACGCAGAAAAACACCTACGCTCAGATCATCGATAAACTCTATCCCCTTGCAGCGAGTTACAATGCGACAACAAATGTCGAGATGACCGTCATCTATGGCCGGACGCACAAGGATAATCTCAAGGAGTACTACTCCTTGTTCACGGATGCCATTCTGCTTCCTGCCTTCAAGCAGGAAGACCTGGATCGCATCAAGAGTCAGGTGCTGAATTACCTCGAGAATACGTTGCGGTATGCTAACGATGAGGAATTGGGAAAGGCAGTTCTATACAACGACATTTTCTCAGCAACACCGTACGGACACATCGCGCCCGGCACGATCGAAGCGATCAAGAGTATCACGCTCGATGACGTGCGCAGCTTCTACAAGCAGCACTACACGCGAGACAACGTGGTGATCGGCTTGGGTGGAGGGTACGAAAAGAAATTCCTTGAGACTCTGCAGAAAGACCTGCAAAAGCTTCCCCTCGGAGCGCCCAAATCCGTATCCAAGCCGCAGGCGAAGAAGATCAACGGCTTCAAGGTAACGATCATCGAGAAAGACGCTCCAGCAACAGCCATCAGCATGGGATTTCCCATCAACCTTCTGCGCGGCACAAAAGACTGGTACGCGCTGGCAATTGCCAACTCGTGGCTTGGTGAGCACCGGAACTCGAGCAGTCACCTCTATCAGGTCATCCGCGAGACTCGCGGCTTGAACTACGGCGACTACTCCTACATCGAGCATTATCCAAACGGCGGCCGCTTGCAGCTCCCGCCGCAGAATGCCTGCCGGCGGCAGCAGATCTTCGAGATCTGGATTCGTCCCGTTCCCAATGAGGCGAGACACTTTGCTCTGCGGGCTGCGCTCATGGAATTCAAGCATCTGGTGGACAAAGGAATGTCAAAAGGCGACTTTCAGCTGACAAGGAGCTTTCTCAGGAAATACGTTCTCCACTACGCTCCGACGACAATGGAGCGTCTCGGCTACGCGTTGGATGACCGGTTCTACGGGATCCGAGGGAGCCACCTCGAGACCTTCCGGAAGATGATGAGCACGCTCACGCTCGCGGACGTCAACTCAGCGATCAAAAGACATTGGCAGTACGGGAACTTGCAGGTTGCCATCATCACAAAAGACGCCAAGGCGCTGAAAGAGGCTCTGGTCAATGACACGCCGAGCCCCATCACTTACAGCACGCCCAAGCCGGAATCGGTGCTGCAGGAAGACAAGGAGATCAGCGCGTTTCCGGTGAAGGTGAAAGAAGAGAATATCAGAATCGTACCGGTGGCGGAGTTATTTCTGAGGTAGATGCAGGACACAGGAGATGTCCGACTTTTTCTTGAGCGTCGCTAAGTGAGAAGTCGGACATCTTCCCTGACGAAGAACGGAGAGATTCCATGGTACTCGCTTCCGAAGTCAAAGAAGGAGCAGCGCTGCAGCTCGACGGTAAACTGTACAAGGTTCTCGAAGTGGTGCGGCACGCGGGGAGCGGACAGATGCACGGATTCATCGAGCTCAAACTGAAAGACGTCCGCTTCGGCCACATCACCGACAAACGAGTCAAACAGACCGACAGACTGGAGAACGTCGAGCTCACCAAGCGTCAGATGGACTTCATCTACTCCGACGCAGACGCCTGCTACTTCATGGATCCGGACACCTTCGAACAGGTCGGCGTGCCAAAAAAGGCCGTGGGACACATCGAGAAGTTCTTGAAAGAAGGGATGAAGATCAGTGTGGAGTTGCTGAGTGAGGAAGCGGTGGCGATTCAGTTTCCGAGGATCGTCGAGCTCAAGATCACTTCAACCGGAGCCGGCATCCGGGATGGACAGGACAACACGATGAAGCCCGCAACGCTCGAGAACGGTATCGAAATCCTCGTCCCGCAGTTCATCGAGACGGGCGACAAAGTCCATGTCGACACGGAAAAGGTGAAATACGTCGACCGAGTAACGATCAAGAGAATGTGAAATCATTTTTTCCCCCTGATAGCGCTCGAAGGCTCATCGCGGTAAAAGACAAGAGCCTCAGCTTTCTCGCCGATCTCCCCCCAAAAGACTGCCGATGTTAGGGGGTTCCCGTCCCGCCCCAAGATCATTGCAAAACCGACCTTTTCTTGATATTCTCAAACTTGAGAATGTCAAAACATTTTCTCACCTTTGAGCAGACCCGTACTTCCGGGCCTCTTCGTCAATTGCAGGTGTCCATTCGGGACGATCAAGTTGCTGTCGAGACGGTATGCGACTATTCCAGCACTCCTATCACAACTAATCAAGAAGGGATTCCTATGCCACAGTTCCTTGTTGAATCACCTCACACCCAAGAAGACTGCGACAAAATGATCAAGATGACGCAGGCGATGGGGTACCTGACACACTATTATTGGGGGTGCAAGGTCGGCGATCATCGCGGCTGGGCAATGATCGAGGCTGAGAATCCACAGGAGGCGCTGCTCTCCGTACCGCCGCTCATCCGCCATAAGAGTAAGGCGATCGAGATCGTCCAGTTCAATGCACACGACGTGGAGCAATGGTGAGTGCTGCTCGAGCGGCATCTTCGCAACCCCTTCCGACACAGATCATTCAGACTTCAGGGGTGCGCGCCCGTGTCCTCTTTTAGCTGTACACCTCTGCGAGCCCGACCGTTGCGAATTTGATAAGGAGATCTCTCGTTCGACCCCGAGATGCTCCAAGTTGTGGACGACTTGTTTCACGCACCACCATCTAACCAACTACATTCCATCAACCCAAAAGAAGGAGGCTAACATGAAAGCTCAATTCTTTCGTGTAACAGGGGTAGTCTTGGCTTTCGTCGTGCTCCTCGCAGGCTGTGGTCAGCAGGGGCCATCGGCGCCGGAACATCCCGAATCGATTGCGCCCACGGGACCGCTTTCGAAGCTCAACAAGGGATCTGCAGGTGAAGGACAGCAGATTGCCAGCGACATGCTGGATGCAGTGAACGTCGCGTTGGAAAAGGAGGGCAAGGAGTTCCGTGTTGCGTACGCCGAGTATATCACCGCCAGTGAGAGTAACGAGGTGGGCCAGACCATCTACGCGCGCGACGTCGGCAACAAGCAACTGGGCGCAGATTTCGTGCCGGGTGATACCCGACGGGGTGGTGGCTACAACATCACGTGGATAAACGACGGGTTCGACGGTAATGCCACGGGCGGGCTCGTGCCAGCCGTGACGTACGCTGCGATTGGCAGGGCAATGGATACCTGGCAGAACGTTCAGTGCTCAACAATCCCGCTGACGAACTCGGGGAGCTATAACTTCGACTTTGGATATGTACAGTATCTTGTGGGGATGGGCGGTGTGGGCGGCTGGGCCGCGGACATCACGCATGCAGGGTGGCTTCCAAAGGCGTTCTTCAACGCCATCTCACCGCCGAACGGTGGGGACTTCATCCTTGGCGTGACGTTCACATTCATCTGGGTGAGCGGAGGCCAGCCTACCGATATTGACAACAACGGCAAGACAGACGTTGCATTCCGCGAGATTTACTACAACAACGGCTTCCCCTGGCAGATCAATGGTACGTACGACGTAGAGACTATAGCATTGCACGAAGCGGGGCACGGACTTAGCCAGGCGCATTTCGGGAAGGTGTTCAGGACAACCGCCAACGGTAAGCTCCATTTCTCTCCGCGTGCGGTGATGAATGCTGTTTACGCCGGGCTCCAGCAGCAGTTGCTCGGCACCGACGAGGCTGGTCACTGCAGCATTTGGGCGAATTGGCCCAATCACTGATTTGCCGCATCGCCGTGATCTACAACGAACCGGCTGGGCAAAGCCTCAGCCGGTTTCTTTTTCTTTGGCCTGATACTCTTCTCTTGCGGTAGCGTTGTCTGCCGGGGATACTCTCCGGTGGTTCAATCGGCTCGGGTGCGAGGAAGGTCATTCAAGGATGTGTTCGACATATCTCGCAATGGCGGGAGAAGCGGTCAAACCCGGCGAGTCGATCTCTATCGAGCTCATAAGCCCGATCAGATCCGCCTGCTCCCCTCCCCGCCAGACCGACCCGTCCGAACGGCACGGCCGGGCGGGCTGGTCTGTCGGGCCGGTCCCACGAAGCTCATCCGTGCACAGGAGACGGGACGTGACGGCGTCACCTCCGCTTGCCTTTCAATTTGGGCTTGACAAGTCCCCTCTGCAGCGTGGCACTGTGTGTAAGCGAGAGGGGACGTACTGAGCGGAGTCTCCAAGATTCTCGACTCCTAACTCCTCTCGGTGCGGAGTGCGTCCCGGCATCTACTTCTAGACACTCAGGATCTCCTCCACATATCTGGCAATCGCGGGTGCAGCGGTGAGCCCCGGCGAGTCGATGCCAATCAAATTGACAAATCCCTCCAATCCCCTCTCCTGCTCGTGCACGATGACGAAGTCCTTAGGCAGCTCACCCGGGCGCTGAAGCTTCGGCCGGATGCCACTCATATCAGGCGAGATGTCTTCATCCGTGATGGCGGGAAGGATGCGGCGAATGGATTCGCCAAACGCGTGGCGCTTTGAGTCCGCCACGGAATAATCGAACGACGCACCCGGCAGATACTCGAGGTCCGGACCGAACCTCAGTCTTCCACCCAGATCGAGCAACGCGTGGACGCCAAGCCCTTCATTGCGTGGGACCGGATAGACCAGGCGTGACAGCATTTTCGATTTTGACGCAGAAACCGCAAAATACGAACCCTTGGCGAACACCAAGCGATAGCCCACCCTATCAACATCAATGCCAATCATGGAAGCGATCCGGTCGGAACACAGCCCCGCCGCATTGACCACCCTTTCACTCGCAAACGACCATCGCAATCCCATCTCATCCACCGTGATGGCGTAGCCGTTCTTTACAGGTTCGATTCCGACGACTTCACATCGATGCTGAACGGTGGCTCCATTGTTTACAGCAATATGATAGAAATAATCCATCAACTCGTGGACGCTGAGGATGCCCGTCAGTGGCGAGAATACTGAGCCGACGGTGTTGATATTCGGTTCGAGCTTGAGTGTCGCCGCCTTGTCCAGCATCTCAAGCCGGACGCCGTTCTTGAGGCCGTTCTGATAGACCGAATTCAGCGTCTCGAGCTCCCGATCATTCGTCGCCGTGATGAGCTTGGTGATCTGGTTGTGCGCGATGTTGTTCTTTCGGCAGATGGAATACAACTCGTCCCGCCCTTCAACGCAGAGCGTCGCCCGCAGCGAACCTGGCTGATAGTAGATCCCTGCGTGGATGACCTCGCTGTTGCGACTGGATGTTTCCATCCCGTATTTCTCGTTCTTTTCCAGCAACAGCAGATTGCGGTGCTTTTCCGAGAGTCTCGCTGCGATCGCCAGACCCACAACACCAGCACCTATAACCGTTATCTCGGAATCAGGCATAACGAGATATCAAGAATCAGGTATGAAATAGCGGAAATGAGCAGCGGAAAAATAGCAAAAAGCTCGCTCAAAGGATAGTTCACTGGACCACGGTCCCATTATTCATTTTCCAGTGTAATTTTACTATTTGATTCCTGATATTTACTATTATCTCTGGAAGGGCAACCAACGAAGAACGGTAGATATAGAATGATGGAAGGGGTTGAAGCCAGGCATTTTTAGCTGGGTAGGAGGTTAGAATGAGAACAAAAATGGTTGTTGGTTCCGTGATCTTCTCTCTCATATTGTCCATAAGCTGCATGGTTAGTCCCGTCCAATCTCAAGACCTGAAGGAAAACCGAAGCCTCGGTGAAAAGGTCAAGAAGTTCCTTGATAGTCATGCAGGTCAATGGCACAACATGAATGTGCCTGCGAGAGACGGGAAGCTCTTGTACGACCTCATCATCAAAAATCAATATACAAAGGCCCTCGAGATTGGAACCTCGACCGGCCATTCGGCGATATGGATTGCCTGGGCGCTCAGCAAAACAGGTGGAAAGCTGATTACCATCGATATTGATGAATCGCGGTTCAAAGAGGCATTGAAGAACTTCAAGGAGTCCGGCCTTTCCGACTACATCGACGCAAGGCTGGCCGACGCCCATGAACTCGTCAAGGAACTCAGCGGTCCGTTCGATTTTGTCTTTTCTGATGCCGATAAGGAATGGTACAAGCAGTATTTCATAGACGTGTCACCAAAACTCAGGGTGGGTGGTTGTTTTACAGCCCACAACGTTTCAGGTCGTCGAGGCGGTTACGGCGGCATCAAAGAGTTCACGGAGCACGTGCTGAGCCTGAAGAATTTTGAGACGACGTTCAACAACTCGGGTGCTGGTCTGTCCATTAGCTACAAGAGGTCGGAGAAGTAACTCACCCCGGAAAACACTGGTCGCTCGCGTGTGATGGAGAGATGGTATGATGGGGTGATGATGTAGTGAAGTAGTGGAGTGCTGGAGTGGGGGCGAATGGACGTAACGACTCGCGGCGTGTTGACAAACCTGGGTATTTTGGCTAGCTTGCTGGTGCCCTGAACAGCCGCTTAACCTGATCACGAAAAGAAGCAGCGGAGCGGCTCAGTTCTGGTCCGTTAGGCCGCCTACTATCTGATCACACGGAAAATGGTGCTACCGTCCATATTGTGCCGGTTCCCGCTCTTCATGGCCTTGTTCTGTTGGCCGATGGGCCGAGTCAGCGAGCAGGAAATGATCACAACCCAGCCCGGATATGTCAAGGGTGAACTGTTATTTCCACAGAACCGCAAACCGACGCCTCAGTGTCACGCTTCGACCATTGCAGCCTCGGGCGATCGTCTGGTAGCGGCATGGTTTGGGGGTACAGAAGAAAGAGATCCAGACGTAGGGATTTGGATCTCTCTGTTGCAGGGAGGTACCTGGTCACACCCCGTTGAAGTGGCCAACGGGCGCCAGCCTGACGGGCGGCGACTGCCAACGTGGAACCCCGTACTCTTCCAGCCCAAGGAGGGTCCGCTTCTCTTGTTCTACAAAGTTGGTCCGTCCCCTTCGGAGTGGTGGGGGATGCTTACGACCTCCTCTGATCACGGCACGAATTGGTCTGCCTCTGCACGGTTGCCAGATCGTATTCTGGGCCCCATCAAGAACAAACCGGTTCAGCTCGAAGACTGCACGCTGATCTGTCCATCAAGCACTGAGCATGATGGGTGGCGCATCCATATCGAGCGGACCAAAGATCTGGGAAAGACCTGGCACCGGAGCGAGCCCGTGAAGGATGATGAGGGTTTGGGTGCGATACAACCGACCCTCCTCACGCATGCCGAGGGACTCCTGCAGCTGTTGTGCCGAACTCGCGCAGGAGTGATTGCGGAGAGCTGGTCGCGTGACAGCGGCAGAACATGGAGCGCTCTCGAAGCCACTGCTTTACCGAACCCCAATTCTGGTATTGACGCGGTGACGTTATCGGACGGCCGCCATCTTCTGATATACAATCCGACGGGTGGTTCGTGGGGTCCCCGAACACCCCTTCATGTGGCAGTTTCCGACAATGGGAGATCGTGGAAGTCCGTTCTCGTACTCGAGAACGAGCCGGGCGAATATTCGTACCCTGCTGTCATACAGACAGAAGACAGGTTAGTGCACATTGTGTACACGTACCGCCGTCAATCCATCAAGCATGTGGTTCTCGATCCCTCGCACTTTTGACTAAACAAAAAAAACTGCTGGATTTCTCTTCCTGAAATATTTTTCCGTTTTATCACTTCAGAATGAGGAGCTCGTTATGGAAGAAACTGTTCAATTCAAGCTCAACGGCAAGCCCGTACAGCTTACTGTGGACAGCAATCGGATGCTCTTGTGGGTCCTGCGCACCGATCTTGGAGTCACGGGAACAAAGTACGGGTGCGGTGAAGGCTATTGTGCCGCCTGCACGATCATCGTCGATAATGAGGCAGTCCGGTCCTGCCAGACGGCTGTGAAAGATGTCAAGGGGAAAGAGGTCCTTACGATCGAGGGATTGGTGAAGAACGGCAAGTTGCATCCTCTGCAGAAGGCGTTTATGGAGCACGATGCGCTCCAGTGTGGGTATTGTACGCCAGGCATGATCATGAACGCCTACGCATTCTTGCGGAAGAACCCTCGACCCTCCCGCTCTCAGATTATCGAAGGAATGGAGGATAACCTATGCCGCTGCGGAGCTCACAACCGGATTGTTCAAGCCATTCAAACGGCGGGCAAAGAGATGAAGGGAGGAGCGTAATGATGAACAACGATGATTATTTGGATCTCGACTTCACGGACAACCCCTCTGGTGTCCAAATGGACCGGCGGGAATTCCTCAAACTGGCAGGCGGTGGAATTCTCCTCTACTTCACAGTCGGCGATCTGTCGGTTCTTGCTCAGCAGCGGCAAGGCAGAAGCCTTCCGACCGACTTCAATGCCTTCTTAAGGATCGGGGAAGACGGACGCGTCTCATGCTATACGGGTAAGATTGAAATGGGTCAGGGCGTCGTCACTTCTCTTGGTCAAATGCTGGCGGATGAGCTGGATGTTCCACTCGACGCTGTCGATATGATCATGGGGGATACGGATCTCTGCCCCTGGGATATGGGGACTTTTGGTTCGATGTCAACGCGCTTCTTTGGGCCCGCACTCCGCAGCGCCGGTGCCGAAGCAAGGCAGGTCTTGCTGGAATTAGCCTCAGAACATCTCAAAGCACCTGCAGAAAAATTGGCGACGGAAAACGGCTTTGCCTTTGACAGAACGAACAAGCAAAAACGGGTCTCGTATGCACAGCTCGCGAAAGGCAAGAAGATCGAACGACATTCTACCGGGAAGGTGACTGTAAAGAAACCATCGGAATTCAGGATCATGGGCAAGTCGGTGACTCGTAGAGACTCCCAAGAAAAGGTCACGGGCAAAGCGAGATATGCCGGAGACATTCAACTCCCCGGGATGCTTCATGCCAAAATACTTCGGCCTCCGGCCCACGGCGCCAAGCTCATGGACGTTGACCTCTCCGAGGCGAAGCAAGTGAAGGATGTTCAAGTCATCAAGGAAGGCGATCTTGTTGCCGTCCTGCACAAATATCCGGACGTAGCAGAAATGGCTCTTGCGAAAATCAAAGCGAAATTCGACGCGCCCAAATCAGACCTCGATGAGAAGAACATCTTCGACCACTTGCTCAAAGTCGCTCCAACTGGCAATGTCGTGGCGAAAGATAGCAATCTTCAAGCCGGTGAGCAAGCCGCGGCGACAATCGTCGAAGAGAGTTATTTCGACGGTTACAAAGCACATGCTCCGATAGAACCGCATACGGCCGTGGTGAACATCGATGGAAACAAGGCAACCGTTTGGGCTTCAACTCAAACACCGTTCAGCGCCAAAGAAGAGGTTGCCCGTGAGCTTGGCTTCCCATCGGAGAATGTGCGAGTCATTCCGCCATTTGTCGGCGGCGGCTTCGGTGGTAAGTCCAGAAACCTCCAGGTCGTGGAAGCTGCCCGTCTCGCAAAACTCAGTGGAAAACCGGTTCAGGTCGCCTGGACTCGAAAGGAAGAGTTCTTCTTCGATTCGTTCCGGCCGGCTGCCGTGGTGAAGATACGATCGGGCATCACGGAGAATGGCAAGATGAGCTTCTGGGATTATCACGTTTATTTCGCCGGCGAGCGGGGCTCGCTGCAGTTTTACTCCATTCCAAACCACAGAACCACCGTCTACAACGCAAGCTGGACAGGCGCTGCGGGCACTCATCCGTTCGCTACGGGACCGTGGCGAGCGCCGGCAAACAACACGAACACGTTCGCCAGAGAATCCCAGATCGATATTATGGCCGCAAAGGCAGGGATTGATCCCATCGAATTTCGTTTGCAGCACCTACGTAACGAGAAGATGCAGCGCGTCCTGAAGACTGCTGCCGAGAAATTCGGATGGAAACCGGCGAAAGCACCGAGCGGCAGAGGATTTGGCGTCGCCTGCGGAATTGATGCGGGGACAACTGTAGCCACGATCGCTGAAGTTGAGGTTGATAAAACGACGGGCAAGGTGCAAGTCAAACGCGTGGTGTGTGCACAGGACATGGGTCTGGTCATTAATCCGGAAGGCGCGACGATTCAGATGGAAGGCTGCATCACCATGGGTCTCGGATATGCCTTGAAAGAGGATATCCATTTCCATGGCGGAGAGATTCACGACGTCAACTTTGATACGTATGAGATCCCCCGGTTCTCCTGGTTGCCCAAGATAGAGACGGTCATCATTGATAACAAGGATTCAGATCCGCAAGGCGGCGGCGAGCCGGCGATTGTAACGATGGGTGGGGTGATCGCCAATGCCATCTATGATGCGATAGGGGTGAGAGTGTTCCAACTCCCAATGACTCCAGAGAGAATTAAAGAAGCTATCAAGAGGGGGTGAAGCCATAATTATCCCACTCAAGAGCGGGATTGGAGATGCACTGATCACTCGATCCCCTTTTTGGCAAAGGCGGGAAATATTAGTCGTGAATCCAAAGTAAGAGGCAAAGACCATGGTATACCTGCTCTGCAAACACAAGGTTGAAGACTTTGCCAATTGGCACCGCGTCTTCGCATCCCACACCGAGGCTCACCGAAAGGCCGGCCTTCAACTCCTTCATCTTCTTCACGATACGACCGATCCCAATCACATCGTTTACCTCTTCAGAGTCCATGATATGAACAAGGCGAAAGCTTTCACGCAAGCCCCGGACGCGAGCCAGGCAGCGCAGGACGCCGGCGTCATCGGCATGACAGAACTGCTGTTTCTAAACGATTGACAGAGGGAGAAACCGATGTCCATCTATTCCCCAATCGAGACGCGCTACGATGCGATGAGGTATAACCGCTGCGGCCGCAGTGGCCTCAAGTTGCCGGCCATCTCTCTAGGGTTATGGCACAACTTCGGTGGAGTGGATGAATTTGAGAACGCCCGCGCAATGCTCTGGCGCGCGTTCGATCTCGGCATTACCCACTTCGACTTGGCAAACAATTATGGCCCGCCCCCTGGCTCCGCAGAAGAGACCTTCGGGAAGATTCTGCGTCAGGACCTGCGTCGATATCGCGATGAACTCATCGTTTCATCAAAGGCCGGCTATTTGATGTGGCCGGGGCCATATGGCGAATGGGGATCACGCAAATACCTCATCGCCAGCTTAGATCAGAGCTTGCGTCGGATGGGATTGGAGTACGTCGACATCTTCTATCACCATCGTCCTGATCCCGAAACGCCGCTGGAAGAAACCATGGGCGCGCTCGATGCGATCGTACGAAGTGGGAAGGCAATCTATGTTGGCATTTCAAACTATCCGCACGAACTGACCCGAAAAGCCCAACAGACCTTAAGACAAATGGGAACGCCCTGCATCATTCATCAGCCAAGCTTCAGCATGTTCAACAGGTGGGTTGAGGGCGGCTTGCTTCAGGTGTTAGATGAGGAAGGAATCGGCTGCATCGTGTTCTCGCCCCTCTCCCAAGGTCTGTTAACGAACAAATATCTCAACGGAATTCCCAAAGATTCCCGGGCAGGCAAGCCGCACGGCTTTCTGAGACCCGAGCACATTACGGAAGATAAACTCGCCAGGGTTCGCCGCCTGAATGAACTGGCGCAAGCACGCGGCCAGACACTGGCGCAAATGGCTTTGGCATGGGTCTTACGACACCGTCAAGTCACTTCGGCGCTGATCGGCGCAAGTCAAATATCGCAGATCGACGACGCTGTCGGAACACTGAAGAACTTGACCTTCACGTCCGAAGAACTGCAAATGATTGAGAGGGTCTTGAAGGGATAACGAACCGATAATTGATACTGATCCCGTCGAGAAACATCGGGAGATGACACAGCTATTCGGAGGATAGGAAATGGCTGAGAGCTCGCTCGTCACATTGATGGCAATCTTCTGTTTTGCCCGGGCCTTGGAACAGCTCGTGTTCTTCCGACTTCGTCACTGGGGATCGTGGGCATTTCTCATCATCTTCCTCGCAGGCTCCGCCATGTACGCGTACGCCGCGATGTACTCTACCTAACAAGCTGCCGAGAATCTCAACACACAACCCACCGGCAATTGGAGAAAAGGAGGTCGCCATATGATCAAAGAGATCACTGCAAAGGACCTTAATCCCAGACGCTTCATCGACGAGAAAGTCAAAGAGATCAAAGCCACCGTTGGGGGGGAGATGGCGATCAACGCTCTCTCGGGAGGCGTCGATTCGTCAACGGTCACGATGCTCGGGCATCGAGCCCTGGGAAAACAATTGAAAACCGTGTTCATCGAGAATGGGCTCATGCGCGAAGGAGAGCCCGAACATGTCGCCAGCTTGTTCGGAAAGGTCGGCGTCAACGTGGAAATCATTGATGCGCGGGAAGAATTTTTCTCGGCGCTGAAGGGAATTACAGACCCGGAACAAAAGCGCGAGGCCATCACCCAAACCTTTTACCGACACATCTTTGGACGCATCGTCACGGAGAGCAGAGCGAAATTCCTTCTCCAGGGTACTATCCTGACCGATGTCGATGAGACCGTCGCGGGGATCAAGCGGCAGCACAACGTCTTCGAGCAGCTCGGGATCGACCCGCAGGAGGCATTCGGCTACCGCATCATCGAGCCGCTCATTCAGCTTCGCAAGGACGGCGTGAGAAAGGTCGGCAAGGCTCTCGGGCTTCCGGCCGAGGTCTTCAGGCGCATCCCATTCCCTGGCCCGGCGCTCTCGGCCCGAGTCATCGGCGAAGTGATGCCGGAGCGTATCGAAACGGTGCGCACAGCGACCGTCATCGTCGAGCGATTGCTCAAGGGGACCGGTGCGTTTCAATACATGGCGATCCTTCACGATGACCGCGTGACCGGAATGCGGGATGGCAAGCGTGATTTCGGACAGCAGATCGAGGTGCGTTGCTGGGACAGCGTCGACGCGCGGACTGCAACACCGACACGGCTCCCGTTCAAGGTTCTCGAGAAGCTCGCTCGCGAGATTCTCCGCAAGGTGCCTGGCATCGTCAGCGTCACGTACAACATCGCGCCAAAACCCCCATCAACGATGGAAGCAGTGTGATGTTGAATGCGGGTTGATGCGGAGTCAGGACGCAACAGCGGCTCGATCCACCACGCCAGCCAAATGCTCGACAAGCATGCCAAGGCTTAAAACTTATCGACGCGCTCTCATCATTGCACTCGCAGCAATTCTCGCTGATATTACGGGGCGATTTGCCTTTGACTTTGACATGAGCCGCGTTGTTCCTCTCGAAGCCATTTTGTTTCTTCTCGGGAGCTTTGTACTTTTGTGGGCAGCCAAACGAGACAAAGCTGATTCTCTCAGGGCACAACGCCTTGATCTCTGGCTCGCCTTGGCTTTTGGCCTGGCCAGCTTGCGCGCGGCACTATGGGCAAGCGGCATTCCCGTCTATGTCGCCAATCTCGTGATTCTGGCTCTCGGAATAGTCCTTGGCGCAGGATTCGTGCTCTGGTTTCGTCGGGCAGCGCGAGAATCCGCCGGCCCCCATAACGAACGTTGACCTACAATTCGGAAAACTGACAAGAGGAGACTAACACTTTGCGGCATCACGTCAAGCGGAAACAGCAGAATAGCAAGATGTGCCTGGTGTGCGGGTTGAAAAACCCATACGGTCTGAAGACATCGTTCTACGAACTGGAGAACAACGAGCTGGTGTCCATCTTCAAGCCGACGGAAGTCCATCAGAGCTATCCCGGTCGGCTCCACGGCGGCATCACCACGGCTTTGCTGGACGAAACCATCGGCCGTGCAATCATGATGCGCTCCGAACAAGTGATGTGGGGCGTGACCGTCGAGTTTACAACGAAATTCAAGAAGGCGATCCCACTCAACGAGGAACTGCGCGTCGTAGGACGCATCACGAACGAAAGCAGCCGCTTCTTCGAAGGGACGGGAGAGCTCCTGCTTCCCAGCGGCGAGGTCGCCGCGACCGGTGTCGGCAAATACATCAAGCTGCCGCTCGAGAAGATTGCCGACTTCGATGCGACGGAGCAGGAGTGGAAGGTGGTTCCCTCCGACCACGACCCGAAGGCGATTGAGCTCTAAGAGGACTCAAGTCCAGCTCCTAACGTAATGCCAAAGAATCAAGAAAGGAGTCACACCATGAACCGATGCGTGCTCATCCTGCTGTTGGCCAGCGCGACCATGGCCGGGCCGAGCTTCGGCCAGACGAAATTCGAGACCGATACGCTCCAGGCTCGCGGAGGCAATCTCGAGATCTCATTCCTCGGCCACGGCTCACTGATGTTGATGTTCAAGGGGAAGGTCATCTATTTCGACCCGGTCAGTCGATACGCTGACTTTACGCAATTGCCGAAGGCCGACCTCATCCTTGTCACTCACGAGCACGGCGACCACCTCGATAGCGTGGCGATTGAGAAACTTCGTTCCGACAAGACAATGATCGTTCACACCGAAGCTTGCACGCGGAAGGTGCGCGGAGGATCGGTGATGAAAAACGGCGAAGTTCGGACGGTGGAGGGGATAAAGATCGAGGCCGTGCCCGCATACAACATTGTGCACATGCGCAGCCAGGGGGTCCCGTTCCACGCGAAGGGTTCGGGCAATGGCTATGTGGTGACGCTTGGCGGGAAGAGGATCTACGTGGCAGGGGATACGGAAAACATCCCGGAGATGTCGGAGCTCGGCATCATCGATTGTGCGTTTCTCCCGATGAACCTTCCCTACACGATGACGCCGGAGATGGTGGCCGAAGCAGCGAGAAGAATCAGACCGAAGATCCTTTACCCTTATCACTTCGGCAACACGGAAACCGCCCGGGTCGTAGACCTGCTCAGGGACGAGAGGGGGATCGAGATACGGATGAGAAAAATGCAATAGGTGCAATGAGAGAAATGATGGGACGGGAGCCTGGCAGCAGCGGTTTGAGAGTGAGGCCTTTGATACTCTCTGTCGTCGTACCAGCCCTCTTGCTTCCTCTCATGGTCTTTAGCAGCTGTGAAGACTCCGGCTCCAATCCATCCAGGGATGCGGTTCTCAAGGGACAGGTGTTTCTGATCTCAAAGCCCGGACCGATCCCCATCGGATGGGTACCGCCACCCCTTGAGACGGTGAGTACGGTTCTTGTTCTGAACACTCAGAGAATCGTCGTAAAGGAAGCGTCCACAGATTCAAAATGTGGGTTTTCCATTTCCATCGCACCGGGGACGTACTATCTTCGGGTCAAGGAGTCGCCGATTCTCGCGGAAACTGGACCGTACGCGATTCCTGCCAGCGAGACCAGAACCGCCGAAGCACACTATGACAACGGGATGCGCTAGGAATTTTTGCCCAGCGATCGGGACGCCAGAAAAGACACAAGATTGTATCCCGGCACCGGTATTGACGTGAGAATCCCTCTTATTCACATTACCGACCTCTACCACCCGCCCCAGGATCCCGATGACCATTTCGATCTTGCGACAGTGGCATCATTGCCCGAATTCGATCTTCAGGGTGTGATTCTGGACGTGACAACCAAATTCCTCGAGGGTGCGCCGCGCGGGTTTGACATCCCTCGCGATCCGGGGTTTGTGCCTGTGGTGCAACTGGGCTACCTCCTGGGACGGGCAATTCCCGTTGCTGCAGGACCCACTGAACCGTTGAGATATCCGGGGGATGCAGCACGAGACCGACACATCACGCAGCAGGCCGGCATCGAACTCCTGCTGCACATCGTTCGATCCTCAAGCCAGCCAGTAACAATATCGGTGGTGAGCTCGGCACGAGTGCTCGCGGCCGCCTTCAACCGGGACCCCGAACTGATGCTCAACAAGACCAGAGCTGTATTGCTCAATGCTGGCACGAGCGCCGGGACTCATGATGAATGGAATGTCGGTCTCGATCGATTCGCGTTCATCGATCTCTGGAAATCGGGACTCCCAATTCACTGGTACCCCTGCGCCAATGAGAACGGCGCACATGACGAGAGACATCAGCACGGGAGTCACTGGCAAGCCACCCACGAGGAGTTATTGCGTGGCACGTCGCAGCGACTCCAGGGATGGTTTTGCCATGCATTGGCCGGCAATCCCCGTGGCGATATCATTCGCGCATTGCATGAAGAAGGCAGAGGAGCTGTCTGGGAACACATCCTCTCGGCGCAGCGACATCTCTGGTCAACCGCATCACTTGTGATGGCTGCCGACCGCATTCTGGCCCGCACTTCCGAGGGCTGGCGATTTATTCCGGCCGAGAAACCGAGTGCCGTCGAGTCATGGCCCATGTCGCTTGAACCGATCGTTGCAGCGGTGAGGGACGACGGCATTGTCGACTGGCAACCGGTTGCTGAACCAGCCGCGCACAGGATATTTCGCAGACAAGAAGGACACGGCTATGGCACGGCAATGACCGATGCTCTCAATGCGCTGCTGTGCTCGCTTCCGTGCTGAAAAGGACGAATTCGCAATCAGAAATGACACCGTGTCAAACAAGGCAGAGTACTGATGCACGAAAACGCTTTCGCGAACAAACCCAGGAAACCCACTGATTCCGAGCTCGCAGAAGCCCTCGGCCCGGCCAAAGCCCTCTGGGACGATCTAATCGACGTCGCTGCGAAGGAGCTGACTGTTGCCGACCAGGAGTGGAAATGCTATTCGCCGAAATACGGGTGGTCGCTACGACTGAAACAAAAAAAACGAAATATTCTTTATCTCTCTCCTGCCCGTGGTGCCTTCCTCGCTTCTCTGGTTCTTGGCGACAAGGCAATGGAATCAGCACGCAAAAGCGGATTTCCAAAAACTCTCATGAAAATTCTTGACGAGGCCAAGCGATACCCGGAAGGGACCGCTATACGGATTGATGTGAAAAAAGAGAAGCACGTCGATTTCATTAAGAAACTTATGGTCATCAAGCTGGAGAACTGAATGCTCGCGAAACTCAAGGAATTCATTGTCGTCTGCGTTCATTCCGAATCACCTCTCACCGAAACAGATCTCTCAAAACTCCGAGAGATGATCGTCGCAACCAAACCACATTACTGGGAAGAGACGGAGCCCGGGATTTTTCTGGCGTTCTTTCTCATCAAGTGGGGCGGCAGGACGAAAAGCCTCAAACTCACCGCAAGCGTCGGCAGCCTCAAGAAGAGAGGCAGCGCGTTCTACGGTTTGGGCCTCGCCAAAGGGGCAGGCAAACTGGTCACAGAAAAGAACTGGTATGGCAAGATCATAACGTGTCCATTCGGCGATGCGGTTAACCAAGCGCTGAAAAGGGCACGCGAGGACGCACAGAAGGCGGGCGCGGGCGAATGACTCCGCTGTGCTGTCACCTGCGCTTAGGCAAGACACAGCGCCCCTCTGCAGCGGAATTGGCCCCCCGATCGTGAGAGGAAACGATGATCAACGAAAACAGGAAATACTTGTTGCTCTCACTGGTCATGGTGTGTGGACTGGTTCTCTCATCCAGTGAAAGTCAAAAGAGAAGTTACCTGCATAGGAACGCAAGACTCGTTGAGCCTTCTCCGCACGTCAAAGGGGGTGGCAAGGTGCCGATATCTGCTCAGCGGTCTGCTATATTGGCTTTCAAAAAGCTTGAATCCAGAGGCGTAAAGAACGTTCAGGTGTGTGAGGTCAAGTGGATTGCTGCTCCTCTCACAGGTTTTCTCGTCGACGCGAAAGGGGATCTGCGCATCGGCGGCGAGAGGTTCAGAG
>CAZTKU010000012.1:0-27567 GCA_964614245.1 uncultured Ignavibacteriaceae bacterium | reverse complement strand
TGTCGCCCTCGTCCTGAACGGTGTGACCGAGGATTCGAAGTTTCTCCGCAACTCCAGCGATCCGGATCGCCGATGGTCCCATATCGACCCCTCGACGGCCCGAACCCAGGTCCATGGGAACGCCGATAATTTGGATCTTCATACATTGAGAAATGGTGAGACGTTACTCCTGCAGCATCTTGAGAAGCTTTGTGATCGTGTCCCTCAGATCCTTCCGGTGGACAACGATATCGACAAAGCCTTTTTCCTGAAGAAATTCTGCCCGCTGGAATCCCTTGGGGAGATCACGACCGATCGTTTGTCTGATGACTCGAGGCCCGGCGAAACCGATGAGCGCCCCCGGCTCGGCGATCTGAATGTCTCCAAGCATGGCATAGCTCGCTGTGACTCCCCCGGTCGTCGGGTCGGTCATGACGGAGATGTATGGGATGGCCTCGTCGGAGAGCTGAGCGAGTTTCGCGCTTGTCTTGGCCATCTGCATCAGCGAATAGGCGGCTTCCATCATTCTTGCGCCACCGGTGGATGAGACGATCACAAGCGGACAACGCTTCTTGAGTGCACGGTCAATTGCGCGGGCGACTTTCTCTCCCACGACCGAACCCATGCTTCCACCGATAAAGGAGAAATCCATGCACGCAAACACTATCGCAATGCCGTTGATCTTCGCTGTTCCCGTCCGGACAGCTTCGTTCAGGCCGCTTTTTCGCATGGAGTCTTTGAGCCGATCCGAGTAGCGCTTCGTGTCGACAAAACCCAAGGGATCGACGGAGCGCATCTTCGCGTCTGTCTCTTTGAACGACTTCCTATCCAGAAGCAGGTCAACATATTCCTTGCTGCCGATGCGAAAATGATAGCTGCATTTGTGGCAGGTGTAGTAGTTCTGCTCCAGCTGCTTGCGGTGAATGATCTCGCCACAGCCTTCACACTTCGTCCATTGGCCATCGGGGATATCCCGCTTCGGCCCTTCGGAGACGATGTTTTCTTTGGAACGCCTGAACCAAGTCATGAAATCCTCCTTGTGATCCCCCCGGACTCCTTTTTTTCGAGTCTATGAAGTCGTGTGAACCGTTCGAACGACGAAGTCCTTCAGATACACCGGCTCGACCGACGCGACATCTGCGAATTCCTTCCTGATCGTCTTGCCATATCCCAGACGGGCAACGACCGACCCCCGGCAACATCGCTGCACATCTTCTACGATTGCCTTCCCTCCCAGCTTGTTCCTCACCCAATCAACCTTATCCGTGACAAAAAGAGTCTCCTGAACCTGCCAAGTGGCGGAGAGAGCGTTGTCAAAAGGTATGACCGTCACCGGTCCGACGGCTTCCGGACCCGAATCTCCTACAGCATACTCTCCCAGGTAGAGCTCATCCTTTTTCGCATCAACCATCACGACGATTCTTGTGACTTCGCCATGAGTATCGCGTGCTGCTGCGGCCACTGCCTCGAATGTCGGGATAACGACCAGGGGCTTTTCCAGCGCATAACACAGTCCCTTCGCCGTGCTCAATCCGATTCGCAAGCCGGTGAACGATCCGGGCCCGATCGACACTGCAATCGCGTGAAGGTCGTGCAACGAAATCCCGGCATCCGAAACGACCTCGCGAATCAGCGTAAGGAGCTTTTCCGAATGGATACGGGACTCGACCACCGAGCACTCAACCTCTGGTTTCCCTTCGATGAACAACCCTGCTGCGCAGACAGCGGTCGATGTTTCAATGCCGAGGACGGTCATGGTCGCTTCGCGCTTCCCTCGATGCCGGATGCAAGAGCCGCATTCGCAACACGAGAAATCTCAATTCGACGCTCCTGCTCGCCTGCACCGTAGGCAAGCCGGACCTCGTATCGTCGATGAGGCAGTAAGTCGCCCAGCAGTTCCGCCCACTCGATCAAGCAGATTCCATCCCCGTAGAAAAATTCCTCGAATCCGATATCGTAGATCTCTTCGAGGGATTTCACTCGATAGAGATCGAGATGATAGATCAGGAGCTCGTCGCCACGATTGTCGGTCCCTTCGTAGCGATTCAAGATGATGAAGCTCGGGCTCGTGACCTGGTTGTGAGCGCGGAACCCTTCGCAAACGCCCTTCACGAACCTTGTCTTTCCCGTCCCGAGCTCGCCGGAAAGAGCGACGACATCGCCTCGCTGGAGCGTCGCGGCAAACGATTTGGCCAGTGCAATTGTCTCCGCTTCGGAGGAGCTGGTGATCCGCTGTTCCAAGGGGCTGAGTGCCTATTTCGGTTCGAGCTTCATGACAGGCAAGATCATTTCTTCCATCGATATGCCGCCATGCTGGAAACTGTCACGGTACTGGCTCAGGTACTTGTGGTAGTCAGTCGGATAGACAAAGTAGTAGTCTTCCTTCGCCAGAATGTAGTTGGTCGTCACGCTCTGCCGCGGCAATTTGAACTCCGCCGGATGCTTCACAAAGACCGCCTGGCGTTCATCCACGCGGAGGTTGCGGCCGAACTTGTAGCGCAAATTCGTCGACGCCTCCCGGTCACCGATCACTTTTGCTCCCCGAAGACAGCGAACGCTGCCGTGATCAGTCGTCACGAGAACCGTGACGTTCTTCTGCGTGGAGAGGCTTCTGAACATGCTGAAGAGCGATGAGTGCAAGAACCATGAGCGAGTCAGCGAGCGAAAAGCCGCCTCATCGGGGGCGATTTCCTTCAAGAGCGGCGAATCGGACCGCCCATGTGCCAACATGTCGACAAAGTTGACGACAACCGCCGTGAGCTTGCTTTTCGTGTAGGAGAGGATGTTCCCTTCAACCTGGCGGCCAAACTCCGCATCGATGATCTTGATGTACTTTGATTCAGGTTTGAGCTGGATGTGCTTGCGCTCAAGCAGCTTGTCGAGAAGTTGATGTTCGTGCCGGTTTCGGCTGCTCTCGTCGTCTTCTCCCGCCTGCCACACCTCCGGAAATCGCTTTTCCAGATCTATAGGAAACAAGCCGCTGAAGATCGCGTTGCGGGCATAGGGCGTGGCCGTCGGCAAGATGCTGAAGTGGAACGACCGCTCGATGGTGAAGTAATCAGAAAGCAACTGTTGCATGACGAGCCACTGATCCAGCCGCAAGCAGTCTATGATGAAGAGGAAGAGTGAACCGGTTTTGTCCAGCTCCGGAATCACGAAATTCTCTACGACGTCGGTCGAGAGAGCGGGCCGACGATCCGACTGCTCAATCCATCCTCGGTAGTTTTTCTCAACAAATCTGCCGAACTCTGCATTGCACTCCCGTTTCTGGTCGAGAAGAGTCTGGCGGAGACCAAGTTCTGGGTGCTGATCAAGTTCCAGGTCCCAATCCGTGAGCCTCACGTAGAGATCGCACCACTGGTTGTGGTCCAGAGGACTCATCAGAGACTGAGAGATCTGTTGAAACTCCTGGGCGTAGTCACGCGAGACATACGCGCTCGTTATTTTTCTGGCCTCAAGAAATTTCTTGCAGGCCATCAGGACCTGGCTGGGATTGACCGGCTTGGTCAGATAGTCGCTGATTTTTCCGCCGATCGCCTCCTCCATGAGGCTTTCGGCCTCACTCTTCGTCACCATCACGACGGGCAAATTCGGATAGATCTCTTTGATCTGGGAAAGCGTCTCCAACCCGCCGATGCCGGGCATCATCTCGTCCAAAAAGACGAGATCATACCCCTTCTCCTTGACCATCTCGACGGCATCCTCGCCGTTAGCCGCGGTATCGACGAGATACCCCTTTTCTACAAGAAGGCGCAGATGAGCTCGAAGAAGATCGATTTCATCATCAACCCACAGTATTTGTTTTCCTACATCCATTGACCGACGACGTTCTCCGGAAAATCTATTTCAAAGTAGTCATTAAAGGGTAGAGAATCAACGAACGCACTGACCTGTCCGTTACGGTTGAATTGCCACGCGGACGTCAAGGCCGCCTTCATTTGTCGTGGAGCCGGGAATGCGGGATCCGCCAGCATCCGGCTTCAGCGTCGTGTACTTGTAGTAGATAGAAGCCGTGACCCTCGAACTCAAAATATATTGTATGCGAGGCTCGATGATTGTTCGGCTTGAGCCTTCCATCGGCGTCCCATCCTTCTTGAAGGTGACCGCTTTCAAATCGTACACTCGACGCGAGTTCTTCGAATAGCTGTAGGAGAACTTGATGTCAAGATCGTTCGAGAGCGAGAGTCCGAAGAACGGAATCTCGAATCCCTGGCGCGTGAAGTTCGCTGTGACTGAAATGTCCGTCAGACCCGATTCGACGATGTTCTGCGCAGAGGGGGTCAAGTCATAGCTCGAAGAATTCCCGATTCGAAACGTCATTCCGAAGTTCCCCTTGAGCAACTCCTTGAATGTGACGTTTACCCCGATGAGCGGGGAGAATCCGTAGGTAACCTGCTGGCTCTCGGTAACCTCATCGCCCGAAGGGGAGATCTTCCACCGTCGCTTATAGCCGGATGAGTAGCTGTGGTCAAAACTTGCTCGCGTGGCGAAGCTCTCGAAAAGCGGCAGCTTCTCCAGGCCATCCCAGCGCAAGGTCCAGTTCGGTCTCGGGAGGATGTTCCCGAGCAACTTCCGCATCACCGGCAGGGCTTCCATGCCGTTTTCGAACGCCTCGGCCAGTTTCACATCGGCGGATCGTATATCGCTTTTATCAACGCGCAAACGCTCGAACTCTTTCTGCACATCCTCGACGCCCGTACGGAAGAACTTGAAGAAGAGAATCGGCGGAAACGACAAGTATGAGCGGTCAACATCGCCACTGACGACTTCGTTGTTGACGAATGCGACACCGAGCGAGTCCGATTGGAGCGTTCGGTTGACGCTGTACGACCAACCCACGTTCCAGTTGATCTCAAGGCTTGCACCTTCCCAGAGCGGCCGCGACGTTCGCATCGCAAGACGATTGCTTTGCGCAAAGTTGTCGGTGAGGTTCCCCCGTGGAGCACGCTGGCCAGGCACAGTGAAGCCGGTCAAGAAGGGGAACTTCCCTTTCGTTTTGATGATCACGTCGCCGTGCGGATCAGAGGAGAGTCCGAGCTGATACATGAGCGATGGCCCATAGTCAGGCAAGGAGTTTTGGAAGAAGGGAACTCGGCCAAACACATTGGCAAATCCTGGGCGACCGACGACCCCGCTGTTCTGGCTCCGATTCTGCTGAGTGAAATTGAGATTGAGCTTGTCGAAGTCGAAGATTGGGATTTTGAACAAAATGCGTGTGATTCTATCCAGACCATCCAGAAGGTTGAAGGGCTTTGTGCGCACAACGGTGTCGCCTGGGAGCGGGGCAGGAATTGGCAGCTTCTCGGACCAGATTTCGTTGCCAAGAGTGCGAACGTTCACGTCCAGCGTCACCGACAGGTTCCCTGTTGCGCCTGTGCTCTTGCCCAGGTCTCCGGCCTGCGGATTATTCATCCAATCGTACCGCGCCGAGTATCGTGTTGTGGCGGAAAGGAGCTTGTCAAGCTTGAGGATCGGTGGTATAACCAGTCGGGGATTGATGGAAATTGTCTGCCCATACGACAGATCCGTGCCGAAATCGATGAGCTTTGACTTCCCGAACATATCACCCAGGATGGCACCGAACGGGCGCTGTCGGCCAAGGGAGTCGGTCTCGAAATTCAACAGACTGCTCTGCGCGTCGACAGCGTATTCCGTTCCAAGATTGAACAGACCTCCTTCCGTGAGCTGCCACGTGAAGCTGAGAGAGCGACTGGACGAGAAATTGCGGACGACCGGTTTGGATGCAGTTTGATTGCGGGCTTGTTCGAGTGTCTGCGCCCGTGCAAGCGTGGCCGAGACATTGAGCCCTCTTGGCGAGTAGTAGAGCTTCAGGTCTTTCCACGGTCTGAAGAGGAAGAAATCACCAAACAGCGAGAATGGGGAGACATAGTTCCTATCGCTGAACTGCAGCCCATAGCCTGCCCGAGTGTTCCACTGCCACTGATCGAGCGATAGAGTCGTTGGACTCCGACGAGTCGCCCTCGTGTACGAATACGCAAACGATAACTTGTTGATCGTTTCGCTCACCAACCAGTGTTCGACCGGGAGATTGAGCTTGATATTGGGAAGAGCATAGGTCTCTGTCACATTGATGGTCTGCGACTGGAGACGGACGGAATCAGCGACTCGCGAGACATCGCTTTCGGAGCCCCCTTTGGTTCGCGCGACGTCAGCTGTACGCTGTGCGGCCTCATTTACAGGAATATCCGTTCCGGGCACGTACTTCGGGTTCTGGATTTGCTCGGCGTGGGAATACGAGAATGCCAAGCTTGTCCCGGCCCAGCTGCGGGGTAAGAAACGTTCGAATCCAATCGCGGCAGCGACGGCCCAGTTCTTGTCCGTGGCGCGCGTTCCAAAGCGATCCTCGAGAGCGTGGAAGTTTGGGTCACGCTGCGTCATGTTGAGCGAAATTGTCCCGACATCGGCGAGTTTCAGCGAGGTGTCAAAACGATATGCCCAGCCAGGTGTATCGTCGACCTCTGTGAGGCGCAGCTCGTTCACCCACACCTCGCTGTTCACAGACGCTGCACCTTTGTTGGCCGGATTCGTTACGCCGATGACGATCAACCGCACATTCGTCAAAGTCGGTTCGCCGCGCACCTGGTACGTTGCGCCCGGAGGGCCGTTCGGGACAGGAACGCGGGGACTGAGGGCTCGCACGCTATCCCGACCCAGCTTGATAGCGGTGATTTCGCTGAAGGGGATGATGATTTCATTTTGCGGATCCCAACCAGGACGGACCGGCGCTCGATACTCATAGTAGTTCAACGAGTCCGATCCAAAGCGAAGGAAGATTTCCAGGTCGTAGTCCGTTGTGTCCCGGTACTGAAGTCGGAATCCCGGCCGGTCATCTCCGTGGACGAACAATTTCATCGCGCGGTAGCTGAAAAGGTCGAGCGGACGCACGGGGAACCGCTTCAGAGCCTGCTTGGACTCACCGTCCTTCAGTCCGCTGATGACAAGATTGAGCGACTGCTCGTTCAGTCGGATGTCGAGATCCGGGCGAGTTCGGTCCTTTGCAAGCGGCAAGCCGGGCGGAGACTCGTAGCTCGGATTGTCCTCCCTGTTCACAACGCTCACGCGGAAGGTGCTGTCATTCTTCACGAGCTCTTCCCACTGGTTGCCGACAAGGTTGAATTCCGCAATCCGCACGAGCACTTCTCCCGTTGCTCCCGTCAGCCACACTCGAACTCCCTCAACCGTCGAGAACGAGGGCTCACCAACCTTCCGACTATACTCATTGATCGGTATCCGGATCTGGTACCACCGGTTTGCTCCACCGGTGATGAAGTTCTGAAACTCTGCGCTGGTCGTGTCCAGAGAGATCTCATACTCATAGTAGCTGTTGATACGGTCGAGAACGTTGTTGCGGTTGAGATCCTCCGTGTCAGGGAACCTGCCGGCATCACTCTGTGCGTTGCCTTCCGTTCCATTCACGCCGTTATAGTCCTCAGGGCGCAGCGATCCAAGGACGGGCCTGGCCCAGTTGTCGCCTGACGGATCGCTCGCATATTGCGGATATTTCCGGGTGAAGTCGGCGTATTTCGCTCGTTCCTGGTCGTCAGAGAGCATGTCCATTCCCACGTCTTCGCCTGGGCCCAGAATTCCGTTCCGGATGCCGCCATCCAGACCGTCTTCCGTGTGGAGCTTCGGCGCCTCACCGGGCGGGTTGGGGATAACGACCTCGCCGATGATCCCGAGATCGATGTTGAGTTTCACGCTGGGCTGGACTTCATCGAGACGAACCCACAACTCAATGAAGTTAATATTCTCATCGAGGAGGTTTGTGGCCGTCGAGCCTATCAAGGTCTGGATTCCCCCCCACGCTTTCGCCCGGTTTGCGAAGAGCTTGTTCTCGAGATCCATCGAATAGTTGAACGTTGCACGCTCCTGCGGCCTGAAGAAGAGGTTCAAGACAGTGAGTTGGTTCTCTTCCGGACGAATGCTCTTGTTTGGTCGGAGATCTTTCGGCCCGACATCGCTCGGGAAAATGTTGTACCACGACGTCTTTCCCTTGTACTCGCTCTTGTCGTATGGACTGAGCTTCGTCGGATCGTCGAGGAAACGGATATATTCCGGGACCGCGGCGTCTCGCCACGCGCCGAAGTTGATACTCATCGGTATCGTCTTGCGCGCTCCCTCAAAGTCGTCGATGTACGCTATTCCCTTTCCACCGTCCTGAGAAATTGGACTTTTGCGCGTGTTGGGATCAGGCGACATATATGCCGCTTCACCGCGCACGGAGAGGGTTGAAGCGGCGTTCGTCTGGATGCCGGGGAGCCAGTTCAGCGCACGGGTCAGGAAGTCCAGCTCAACGTTCGCCCCCCCATCAATCCCAAAAATCGTGTTACTGATCGGCTCTTCACCGAGTCTCACCTTATCGCTCAGTGTTTGCTGGTTGAGATTCATAACGGTAAATCCCAACGACGAGTTTTTCCCCAAGTTGAATTCGCCGCGCGCGCCGAGGAGCGATTTTGAGGCAAGCTGGAAGAGATCATTCGCCTCGTACTGAATCTGCAGGTTTGCGCCCGGGATCAACAGGCTTTGGTTCTTGACGGTGACCTGTCCGGAGATGTAATCCACAGAGTAATCGACATCCGGTGTGGCTTGCTGGCCATTGACGATGACTTTAACGCTTCGTTCGACGACATTGAAGCCGATCGAGTACGTCGATGCAATGGAGGATGTAATCGTCCCCTTGATCAAGAATTTGTTCCGCTGGCTGTTTGACGCGCCGTTGAAGGTCGTATCGTACACCTCGTGAAAGATGAATGAATCCGCATCGGCAACGGTGCGACCTCGCGCGAGGAAGTACTGGAGAATGCTCTCGCGGAACGGCTCAACGCGCGGAAAGATCAATTCTCCGCGCGACTCGTTGATGGTGAGGCCGGGAGCATAATCAAACTTTCCGTCAGGTGGCGATCCTGGGTTTTCACCGTACCGGTCAAGGCCAAACATCTCGATGAGGTTGAACGCCGTAAGGATGTTGTCCTGCGGCTCCCGCCCAGGGACTTCATACAGAATCTTCAACTCAAACCCATCTTTCTTGATGCCCCTGCCGCCCAGCGGGTAGATGTTTTTCAACATCATGCGCCATGCGGTCTTGAACTGCGGACCCAGCTTTTGCGGCCGCACCAGTTTCATGACAAGCTTCAATGATTTGGACGTGTCACGTGACCCAAAATTACCGATGTCGATGCTGCGCCTCGCGTCCGTCGGGTCCGGTACCGTGTAGACCACGGCGATGGCTTGTTCCGGTTGAATTGACCGATTCAGCGAGATGTACCCTGCATATTCGTGGAAGGTGTAGTCGCTGCTTGGATCGAGGCGGATGAAACGGCCAACCTCAACCTCACCGGGGACGGCGTTGAATTCTGTCGCGCGGGCAGCGAGATCGTTCTGCGTCCGCAACACTTTCTCCTGGTCGATGAAAGCGACAACGTCACGCTCATTTGGGTCTTCATTGCCAATGCGCGTGACCCAGACTTCGATGTCGCGGATTTGCTTCAGGGGGTTGACGATTGCAGGGATATTCAGATAGGCAGAATCGAACCACGCGATGTATGAAGTGTCGATGAAGTAGTGGTCGCGAGAATAGTCCGTTGCGCGCTTATCGAACGGCGTCGGGCGGCCGCCACCGGAAACCGACAGCTCGCGGATCTGTCCCTTCTTCTGCGACGCGACGGTCGTGAGCTTTAACGGACCAAACTGGAAGCCGGCCTTGATGCCAAAGAGTGCCTGGCTGCTGGAGATGAACGAAGAATTCGTTGCCAGCGAGACGTTGCCGGCTTCGACACTCTGAACAATGTCATCCTCGTAGCCCGTATAGCGCACCTTCAACTGATTCTCATACTCAAACTGGCGCTGCGTGTTCCAATCGGCGTCAATCTTGAGCTTGTCGCCGATTTCCCCCTTCACATTCACCTGAACTTCCTGACTGAAGTCCGGCTCGCTGCGACTTTGCCCTAGAGGATTATTGACGAAGAGATCAGATGTGGTGTTGCGGAACGCACCATGAATATCAACGGCACCGTTGATCTGCAACCGAATAATGTTGGGTCCGAAGATGCTGAAGAGCGGGTTCTTGGGTACCGGGATCTCGATGTTTGTTACCTGTCCAAAGAGCTCGCCGAGCCCTTTTTTCTTTTCCGTCGCGATTTCGTACCGCTGCGCGAGATCTTCCCAGTACTTTCGGATCACTTGCCGGAGCCTGAACGTCCGATACTCCTCGAAGCTCAGGTCGAGCGGGATGCGCGTGTCCACTTCATTGATGACGCGACGGACGTGATAGACCTGCCTCGATGAATCGAGTGCTTGTTGTGTCCGAACGAGAGTTGGATCCGACAAGTACAATGGGTGTGTTTTTGGCTGCAGTAGGCTGACCATGGGATCGTCGCGGCGCACGTGCCCAAACTGCGCAAGGCGTGCGGACGAATCCCGGGGCAATGCGCGGAGTGAATCAAGGATGCTTGCTGTGGTGAGGAAGGCAGAGGTAGTATCGACGGAAGCCCGCTTCTTCTGAAGTGCGCGGGCACGGCGGGACAAAACTCCGCCGGTGCGCTGCCTCGTTGTGTCTTGTACGCTGGTCTCGACTGCTCGGTCCGGAGCGTCAGCCTCAAATCCAAGTTCAGCGATGGAATGCGAAAGAGGTCCCTGCGCTCGGGCAACAGAAGGCCCTGTCGTGCCCGAGGAGGAGTCATCGGGAGGAACAACAGAACCGAGGCCGGTGATGAAGATGGAGATACCGATCAGCAACATCAAGTGTCCCGGTAATCTCGAGACACCTCGCCCCGATCCCTTAGAACTTCGCGATTCGCTACCTTTGCTCACGCAACCCTCTCCGACCCTTTCCTAGAACGAAAACAAGCAAGAAACTTCAGGGTAGCAGCACCCTTCAGCGGTAGCGAACTGACCGATAGATCTCCAGCGTTTGGTGAGTCGTAACGAATGAACGTTCTTCCGCCAACTTACCGAAAAGGAAGATGAATTTCAAGTCCGGATTGATGCCCGGTGCACGGCGTCAACGAGCTATTCAGTTGTGATTCTCAGGCTTGGTTCGATCAATGATTTCGCGGATACGAGAGAGAATGTGGTGAGGGATGTATGGCTTCTCGACAAAGTCTTTGGCTCCCTCGCTGATCATCTGATCCCTGAGGTCCGGATCGAAGAATCCACTGGCAAGAATGCATTTCACATTCGGATTCAGTTTTTTCAATCTCTGAAATACTTCCCATCCGCCAAGTTTCGGGAGTCCCATATCGGAGAGAACAACGCTGACCTCATGCTGATGTAGTTTATAAACGTCCAAAGCCTGTTGACCGTCTCTTGCAACAAGAACACGGTAGCCGTGGTCCTCGAGGAGCGTTTGCAGCAAATCGAGTAGCATCTCCTCGTCTTCGACCAACATGATAATTTCGCCATTGCCAAAAGGAGAGCCGGTCTCTGCCTGAGCAAACGGGATCTGCTCGGTCACCACGCGCGCATGATAATACAACCGCACCGTCGTTCCTTTGCCAGGCGAACTCTCGACGTCGATGAAACCGCGAAGGGCTTTCACCACTCCATAGACGACGGCGAGACCGAGACCAGTCCCCTTCCCGGGTGCCTTTGTCGAAAAGAATGGTTCAAACATTCGGCTCTTGACCGTCTCATCCATACCAATTCCTGTATCGATCACGGAGATACCGACATATTGGGGTTCATCTGCCTTCGAAAAGCGTTTCCTCATCTCCTCGCCCGACACCCTTTCGGTAATGATCGTGAGTACGCCCTCCTTGTCGTCGCGCCGCGCACGCTCTTCGATGGCATCACGCGCGTTCAAGCAGAGGTTGAGAACGGTTTGTTGGAATTGAGATGACTCTGCCAGGACCGTCGGAACATCTTCGCCGAGCTCAACCTCAAACTTGATAGTCTTTGGAAACGTCTCGGCGAGCAGTTTCGAAAGCTCGTACACGGTCTCATTTACCGCGACGGTTTCGGTAACTCCGCCGGTCTTCCGTGCAAAGGTCAACAGCTGTCGGGTCAGGCCCGTGCCGCGCGCAAGGGCTTTCTTGATCGATCCCAAAATGTGCGCAAACTTCTGCCGATCGAGGTCAGGCTGATCAAGATTCGCGACATACCCAAGAACAATGGCGAGGATATTATTGAAATCGTGAGCAATGCCCCCCGCGAGGGTTCCGATGCTTTCCATCTTCTGCGCCTGCACGAGCTGCGCTTCGAGGCGTTTCTGCTCAGTGACGTCGCGGAGAATGCCCCGATAGGCCACGACGTGCCCCCGTTCATTCCGAACAGCAGTCGTCGTCTCGAGCAAGATGAGCTTTCGTCCGTCGAGTCGGCGCGCGATGACTTCATAGTCTTTCAAGTACCCATGCTGAGCCAGCAGCTCATGTGATCTGATCCGATCGGCGGAATTGACGTACAGGTCCCGCCCGATGTCCACCCTCATAAGATCTGCTTTTGTCGGAAAACCAAACAACTCAACACCAGCCTGGTTGATATCAAGGAACCTGCCGTCCGGCGTGCTGATAAATACCGCATCCTTTGAATCTTCAAAGAGCGCGTGATACTCCTCCTCGGATCGCCTGAGCCGCTCCGCGGATTGTTCCCGTTCGGTCACATCCCGAAAGCTCCACACTCTCCCAACAGTCTTCCCACTAATCTTCTGAGGCTTCGAGTACCGTTCGAACACCCGTCCGTCTTTGAAGCTGATGGTGTCGTAGCTCTCCGCCTCTGGTTGTGCATAGAGCGATTGGACCTTCTGGATAAACTCCTCCGGATCAGCGAGCTGCTGCATCACGAAGGAGAGGGCTCTGCTGTCATCGCCAGAGGCGACGACAGACTCAGGAATTCGCCACATGTCGAGAAACTTCTGATTGAAACTCACAATGTGCCCCTGGTCGTTGACAACGAGAATCCCGTCCGCAGTCGATTCGAGGGTCGCGCGCAGCAGCGACAGGGAGCGTTCAAGCTCTTCTTCCCCCCTCTTTCGAGCCGAAATGTCCTCGAAAATACCGATGCCATGCAAAGGCGTGCCACCGCTTTCACGCACAAGGGACTTCGTGGCAAGAGCCCAGATGATATCACCACTTTTTGTGATATACCGTTTCTCCGTTCGATAGCTGGTTATTCCTCCGCTCAAGAGACGCTGAGCACTCAGTTCGTCCTTGAGAAGATCATCGGGATGCGTGATCCCTCGCAAGGAGAGCGTCTTGAGTTCCGGCTCAGAATAACCAATCATCTGACTGAATGCGCCATTCGCCCGCAGGATCTCTCCATCGAGGTTGAAGAGTATCATCCCAACAGGTCCTTCCTCAAATACCTTCCGCAGCTGTTCGACGCTCTCACGCATGGTTTGTTCCGCTCGTACACGCTCCGTCTCGTCAATCACGTATCCCTGGATCTGCACAAGCTCGTCATCGTCATTGAATTCTCCGTTGATGGTCGAAGTGATGTACACCGCGCTGCCGTCTCTCTTCCACAGCTTCTCCCGGAAGTTGACGAGCTTGCGTTTCTGGGTGAGCACCTGGAGGTACCTCCTGCGCGCCTCTGGATTCTCGTAGAAAGAATTAGCGTCTGCGCTCAACACCTCCTCCGGCGATTCGTAGCCAAAAATACGCGCAAAGGAGGGGTTGCAGACGAGGATTCTCCCTGCTGGCGTCGAGATGAAGTTCCCGGAGAGATCGTCGTCAAAGAACCGGCGATACCGGCGCTCACTTTCTGCCAATGCCACCCCCATGATCCTTCCCTCCTCCTCCAGCCGTTGCCGTTCCGCAATGTCGACAACAACTCGGTTAATGCGATAGAAACCCAAGAGGAGGAGGAGCACGCCTGCTATCGGGCCGATGTATCCAACCACCGTTCCGATGAGAGGGGATGCCCTCGGGTCAAGAAGAAAACCACCCCCGAAGAGAGCGCGGACTATCAAGTCCAACATGATCAATCCAAATCCCGTACCGATAAGTATCAACGCCGGCAACAGAATCCCCTTCAAGCGTCTCGCGAGATAGAAGAACACTACCATCGCCAGCATCAAGAGAAGAATCCGGGCACTTCCTAGCAAATCCATAGTACATTCCTCTGGCTCGAGATTGATGGTGCACGCTTCACGGGCGGCTTCCCGTCGCAACGCAGAGCCGATCGGAAGAGCACCCTAGGGAGAAAGTCGTTCAATTCTCCACGCGCCGTCCGCGCGCGCGTATCGTAATCGATCATGCAACCGATTGGGACGTCCTTGCCAGAATTCAAACATCTGTGGATGAAGTCGAAACCCGCCCCAGAAAGGCGGGCGTGGGATATCTTGATTTCGAAAGCGCGCTTTGAGTCCCGCCACTGCTTCCTCGAGTACCGTGCGATTGGGGAGAACGGAGCTTTGTCTCGATGCCCACGCACCAAGCTGACTGTCTGTCGGCCTGCTGCGGAAATACTCCTCGGATTCCTCCATTGACGCTTTCTCGGCCTCCCCTTCAATCCGAACCTGACGTTCAAGTTCAGCCCAGTAAAAGAGGAGCGCAGCCTGGGGATTGTTCTGCAATTCGATTCCCTTGCGGCTCTCATAATTCGTGAAGAACACGAATCCCCGATGATCAAACCCTTTCAGGAGCACAACGCGGGCAGACGGGCGCCCATCCGCCGAAACCGTCGCAAGCACCACAGCGTTCGGCTCGGGCAACTGTGCATTCACGGTCTCCTGAAACCACCGTTCGAACTGAACGAATGGATCGGGATCGACGCTGGATTCATCGAGTGTCTGGAGAGAATATTCCTTGCGCAGGTTGGCTATCGGATCAGTGGACATGAGGACTGCACGGTTATCAGGATGCCTTGATGCAACAACGCAAGATTTAAGATACAGAATGGCCTCACTCAAAGCAACCGACACGCGTTAAAGGCTCGAGGGAGCATCCGCTTCAGCAATGTGCGAATGAATCGCATTTCCGAGCGTACGGCAGCGGTTCTGCGAAACGGCGGGCTGCTTGTAATCAGAGCACATTCTCAGTATATTTTCCTACGATATGATCATTCTCTGGCGACACATCTTGGCCCGACACCTGACGCCCTTTCTGTTCTCGGCGTTCGTCCTGATTTTCATCTTCATGCTGCAGTTCATCATGCAGAAGATGGACCAGCTTGCCGGGAAAGGGCTCAGTGCTCTTGTCATCGCCGAGCTGATCGTGATGAACCTCGCCTGGATGGTGGTGCTCGCAGTGCCGATGGCCGTCCTCGTGGCGACCCTGATGGCATTTGGCAACCTCTCCTCGGCCAATGAGATCACCGCCATGCGCGCGAGCGGGGTAAGCCTCTACCGGATGATCGCCCCGGTGTTCGTTGCGTCCATCGGACTCTGCTACCTGCTCATCCTGTTCAACAACCACGTTCTGCCGGACGCGAATCATCGTGCGAAGATCCTGTTGACGGACATTTACCGAAAGAAACCGACGTTCTCTCTCGTGCCGGGATTGTTTTCGCAAGAAATTCAGGGATACAGCATTCTGGTTCGTAAGACATTTGAACAGTCGAACGATCTCGAAGGCGTCACAATCTTTGATTACACCAACAACGCCGTCGCTACCACAGTCACCGCCGAACGCGGCACGGTCTCCTTCTCGTCGGATTACCAGAAGCTCATCATGGACCTCTATGACGGCGAGATCCATGAGATCAGCAATACCGATCTTGGCCGGTACCGCAAAATCCGCTTCCAGAAACATCGTATTGCGATGAACGCGGAGGGATTTGAGTTCCAGCGATCCCAGGAGAGCGCGTTCTCACGCGGCGATCGGGAGCTGAGTGCGCAAGCGATGACCGCAATTGTGGACAGCTTGCGTCGTCTGCAAGAAGAATCTCGCGCCCGTGTTGCCGGCTTCGTCCGCCAGGACCTTGACGCGGTCTTCTCCGGATCGAAACCGCCGTTCCTCTCTCCGCAGACAGGCACGAATCCGTCCTTTGCCGCGCTGACACGAGCAACGGTGCTGAAGAACATGGTTGAAGGAGAGTACACACGTATGGAGTACTTTTCACGGCAGATCCACGAGTACTCCGTCGAGATTTACAAGAAATACTCGATTCCTTTCGCGTGCGTTGTCTTCATCCTGGTGGGTGCGCCACTGGGGATTATGGCGCGCAGGGGTACCTTCGGCGTTGCCGCAAGCCTCAGCCTGGGATTCTTCCTCCTCTATTGGGCTTGTCTCATCGGCGGCGAAAAGCTGGCCGATCGGGGCTTCATTCAGCCGTGGTTTGGCATGTGGTCTGCCAACATCATCATCGGGCTAATGGGGCTGTATTTGACCTTCCGTACTGCGCGCGAGAACTTGACGATCAACTGGTCTGCCATTCTCAAGTTCGTTCCCAAACAGTGGCGTGCCGAAGAGGAAACGCCTGCATGACCATCCTCGATCGCTATATCGTGCGGCAGTTCCTCGTCACTTTTTTCTTTGGGCTGCTGACCTTCGTCCTCATTTTCGTTGTGATCGATATGATGGAGAAGCTCGATGATTTCATCGACGCCAATGCTCCAATCGAGACAATCGTTCAGTACTACGGATCCTTCACGCCGGAGATCATCAAGTTAATGACGCCGGTCGCGATGCTCCTTGGTTCCCTCTTTGTTGTCGGCAGGCTGTCGAACCAAAACGAGTTGGCGGCCATGAAATCAAGCGGCGTCAGCCTGTATCGTTTGCTCGTTCCCTTCCTTGTCGTGGCGTTCATCGTGAGCGGGATCTCGATCTACTTCAACGGTTGGATTGTGCCATATGCGAACCAGAAGAAATTTGCCATCGAGCGCGTGCATCTTAATCGGTCTCAACCGGGATTCACCCGCTACAACATTTTCTTTCAGGAGGGGCGCTCGCGGCTCATTTCAATGAACTACTATGACAGCCAGGGGAAGTTCGCGAATCGCGTGAGCATACAGGAGTTCGCTGACACCAATCTCACCGTCCTCCAGCGGCGCTATGACGCGTGGCAGATGGAATGGACGGCGAAGGCATTGTCCCAACAGGATGGGGGGAATGAAGGCTGGGTGCTCGTAAGAGGAACGGATCGTGAGTTCAAAGGGCAAGAGCAGCACCTCACCACGTTCGATCGATGGCCGATCGGGAGACTGAGCGTTACGCCGGCTGACATTGAGAAAAAGCAACGGAAGCCGGACGAAATGGACTACCCGGAGCTGAAAGAGTTCATCGAGAGCCAGCGCGCGGCCGGTCAGGATGTGTCACGGTGGCTAGTGGACTTCCACAGCAAGATTGCCTTTCCCTTCGCGAGCGTGATCGTTGTCCTGTTTGGAGTCCCGTTCGCGTCGACAAAGCGGCGCAGCGGCGTAGCGCTGGAGTTCGGAATCTGCGTCGCGCTGACCTTCATCTACCTCGCCTTCATGAAGACAAGCAACGTCTTCGGCTACAACGGTGACCTGAATCCCCTCTTCACCGCGTGGCTCGCAAATCTGATCTTCCTCGTTCTCGGGATTGCCAACCTCTTCCGCATTCGACAATAGAAGCGCAGGGAAATCTCTGCTCGCCTGCGAATCTCACAGCAGCGCGTAACTCAATCCGAAGGCAAGCGTCTCTTTGACCTGCGTCCTCGGCGTCACCTGTTTCTCGTTGATGAACTGAAGATTCACGTTGATCACAATGTACTTTCCAACCTTCACCGCCAGTGTGTTGTCCCCTCGAAGAACGACATCATTGACGTCTTTAACCGGCGAGAAGAGTTCGAGTTTCGAGGTGAAAAGGATGTTCTCCTCGAGCTTCCACGCTAGCTCAGTCACCCATTCGACGCCACCGTCGATTTTCACCTTCTCGATCTCCGTTGTCGCAGGATCGTCGCTGTAGGTTACATACGTGGACGTGACAATCTCCCGGATTGCAGGACCAAGTCGTGTCTTCAATTCCGGGAGAGGTTGATAGCCGAAACCTGCAGCCTGGGTCAGGTAGGCAGGGTCTAAGAAATTCGAAACAGCGGTTCCTCGCCCTTCCTTATCATACTTCAAGCCTTCAGCAAACTGCGTCTTGAGCGTTCCGGAGATGTAAGGATTGATATGGGTCCAAATTTTGTAGGTGAAGACCGTCTGGAGGTCGATCTTGTCGTCCGTCTTTCGCAAGCCTTGATCGCCCAATCGTGTCTGGCCAAAGGCGAATTTGTAGGAGTTCGACCAATTCGTCACCTCCGCATCAAAATCCGATTTACCGTCCAGCGTCACCGTGTATGCCAGTGCATTTTGACCGCCTTGCACCCAGTCCGAATACGACACTTGGGTTAAGGTCCACGCGCCCACCACGCTGTGCTTCCACGGATTGAGGGAATCCGGATCGGCTTGTGGGAATGCGAGTGCGAACGAAGTGCAGAGCATTAAGGCCCCAACGTATGACAATTTCATACGCAACCTCCTTACTGTTCGATGTTCAATCAGAAGCACTAATTTAGGACAACTGAGCAGTGACCGCAGCGCTTTGCGTTGAGCGGTATGGTCATCAGGCATTCGGGACAGTCGCGCTGGCTCGGGGGTGCGGGACCTGCCTCTTCTTTCTTCTTGAGTGTGTTCAGTGCGCGTATGAGCAAGAACACAGCGGCGGCGACAATGATGAAATCGATAATGGTATTGATGAACATGCCGTAATTCAGCGTTACAGGCTTTGCGCCATCGGCTCCGGACTTGATCGTGATCATGAGGCTGCTAAAATCAACGCCGCCCACCAGCGCGCCAATCGGTGGCATGATAACGTCGTTCACCAGCGATGAGACAATTTTCCCGAACGCAGCACCCATGATGATGCCGACCGCGAGGTCGACTACGTTGCCGCGCACTGCAAAGGTCCTGAATTCCTTGAGAATGGACATAGTTACCTCCTCTGAGTTTCTTGAAGAATGGGGATTACTTCTTCTTGCATCGGCAGCCCGGTCACGATGACCTCTCGTGATTTTGAGATGTAGACGTCAATTTCGCTCCGAACGCCATATTTGCCGGGGAGATAGATCCCGGGCTCGATCGAGAACGATGTTTGGGGGATGATTCTCCGCTCATCACGAGTTTCAAGGTTATCCATGTTCGCCCCGTTTCCATGGATTTCCTCGCCGATCGAGTGGCCGGTGCGATGGACAAAGTACTCGCCGTAGCCTTTCGATTTAATGTACGTGCGTGCAGCATCATCGACCTGGTACCCGCAGATTTCCCTGCCCGCTTCGTGAGACCGCTGAACGAAACTCAGCGCAGCATCCCGTCCACCCTTGACGATCTCAAAAACTTTCGCGTATTCCCCGGGAACCGTCTCGCCGATGTAACCCGTCCACGTGATATCGGCGTACACGGAGCGGGGCTTCTCCTTCTTCGCCCAGAGGTCAAGAAGAACAAAATCCCCTTTCCTCAGTGGACTGTGAATTTCCTTCGTGGGCTCGTAATGCGGGTTGGCGCTATTGGCATTCACCGAGCAATTCGGATCGCTTTCCGTCTTGATGCCGCGGTTCTTGAATTCTGACAGCATATAGTGCTGAACATCGTACTCTGTCAGAGGCGCATTCGAGGTGATCCGTTGTTTGATGAAGCCGAAGGTGAGATCGACGATTGCGCGAAGATGCTTCGCCGTTTCCAGGTTGTCCTGCGCCTGCTCGTCGTCCCAGCACGCTTCGAAGCGTTGAACAAGATTGGCGGATGTGACGACTTCCACCCCCAGGCTACGGACAAGCTCGACCGTTCCCGCATCGACATTCGAGACGTAGGGAACTGCGTTGCGCGGTGAATACTCCATCGCAACCCGTTTTGTCCCGGCAAGGATCTTCCTCAACCCCTCCTCGAGCGATTGCCAGCTGGCATAGATCGTTTTGTCACCGGGCAGACTGTCGAGGTTAAACTGCTCGATGCTGTGCACAAGTTTCTTCGGGGCTCCCACCGCCGGTATGAAGTAGAAATATCGTCGCGTTTGCATGATATGGGAGGGGATAGCCAGAATCCGTGTGGCAAAGACATTCGATCCCCGGAAGTTGTAGAACAACCACCCTTCCAACTGTTCTTCTCGCATTGCTTCCTGGATCAATCGAACCTTTTCTTGAGTAAGCGTTTGCATGCGTGTGCCTCCAGATGAATGCTGAGACAATTCCTGCTGCCTGAGTTGCGTGACAAACAACGTGTGTATATAAAGAAAAAAGCCCGCAAATGAAATTCGCGGGCTTTCTGCATCGCGCTAATGCAATGTCACTTGCCGACTGGCTCCAACTCTCGCGTGGCCTGCTTATTCACGAAGGCCGGTTTTTCCGTGGTGCGCCGCCGGCGGCGATACTTAGTCTCCACAACCTGCTGGGGCGCCGGTTGCTCTTCCTCGACATCCGGATACGTATAGATCTCATACTTGTAATTGCGTAGAATGATATCCTTCCCGTTGCGTCCGAGCACGTACTGAGGGAGCAGAGGGATTTTCCCACCCCCGCCCGGCGCATCAATCACGTAGTACGGAATTGCCAATCCTGAGGTGTGTCCACGGAGCTTATCCATGATCTCCAGACCTTTGCGCACGGGCGTGCGGAAATGATTCGTTCCTTTTGTCAAATCGGCCTGATAAATGTAGTATGGACGCACGCGCATCTTGAGCAGCTTGCGGTGCAACTCGAGCATCACATCCGGATCATCGTTGACGCCCTTCATCAGCACGGCTTGGTTGCCGACCGGACATCCCGCGTCCGCGAGCATCCCGCAGGCCTTCTCAGCCTCTGGCGTACACTCCCACGGATGGTTGAAGTGCGTGTTCACGTAGATCGGATGATACTTCTTGATCATGCGGCAGAGCTTCGGCGTAATGCGCTGAGGAAGCACGCACGGCATCTTGGTTCCGAGGCGAATGATCTCCACGTGTGGAATCTCGCGGAGCCGCGACAAAACACGCTCCAGCATGTAGTCTGTCACCATCAACGGATCACCGCCGGAGAGGATGATATCCCGGACTTCCGGGTGTGCGGCGACGTAATCAATGCCTCCCTGAATCCACTTCGAGTTGATCTTGGTCGAATCACTCACCTTACGTTTCCTCGTGCAGAAGCGGCAGTACATCGAGCACTGGCTGGTAACGAGGAACAGCACACGATCCGGATAACGGTGCGTGATGCTGGGGACCGGGCTAGCGGCATCTTCGTTGAGCGGATCTTCCGGGGCGTTGTGATCTTCAAGCTCGACTGCATCGGGGATGCACTGCAACCAGATGGGGTCGCCAGGGTAGCGAATCAGACTGAGATAGTATGGGTTGATACGAATGTGGAACAACTTGTTGAGTTTCTCAGCCGCCTCCCGATCGAATGCGAATCGGTCGACAAGGTCCTTGGCGCTATCCACACTCTGCCGCAGCATCTCTTGCCAGAGTTCCATACAGGTCGTTAAGCCTCCTTACAGGTTCTTGGTGTACACCACAAGATCGTCACCGCGGGAATAATAGTCTTTGATGCGCGATGCCTCGGTGTAGTGATTACGTTCATAGAAGGTCCGTGTTTTCTCGTACTTGGACAGTGAGGATGTCTCGGCGATGATCAATGTGCCTCCCCGACTCCTGACATACGCTTCGCAATGCTGAAGAAGTTGCTTGCCGATCCCCTGGCCGTGAGCGATGGGATCCACCGCCACCCAGTACAGATCGAACGTGCTCGCCGTCATGGGCGTCGGACCCACGCAGTAGTACCCGCGTACGGCGTTTACCTCATCCACAAATGTGGAGATCGCATAGTCTTGTTGACCCTTCTCTTCAGCGACAATTTGCATCAGCTCTACAGCGACCGCAATTTCTTCCTCTCTGAAAACATCCGTCGCACGCAACATCTCAATTATCGGTTGAAGGTCCTCTTTCTGAAACGGACGAATGGGCATAAGCGGAGCTACGGAGTCCTTTCCAGAGCATACTCGACGATCTTGTTGATGGTCTCTTCAAAACTCAGTCCGTATGCCCTCGCTGAGCGTGCAAATCCCGCGTCATCGCTGATGTCCGGGTTAGGATTCACCTCAATGACGAACAGGTTGCTGTTCTTGTCCAGCCGCATGTCGACGCGAGCGTAGTCTCGACATCCCATCATGCGATACGCCTTCAATGCAATCTCCTTCGCCTGGCGCTCAATTTCCGGCGTCAGCGGTGCCGGGCATACACCGACCGTTCCTTTGTACTCGTCGGTCCCCTCCATCCATTTTGCGGCGTACGTGACAATCCGCGGATAGGTTGAGGGCAGCGTGGAGAAGTCAATCTCAGAGATCGGGAAGATGATTGGCCGTCGATTGCCCATGATGGCGACATTGAGCTCCCGACCACTGATGTACTCCTCTACGAGGACCGGTTGATCGAAGTTCTGGAAGATGTAGCGCACGCGCTTCCGCACCGCGCTGATGTTGTCCACGATGGACGCGTTGTCGATGCCGACGCTTGCATCTTCATGGGAGGGTTTCACGATGACCGGGAACCGCAGATCAAACTCCTCCTCGCTCACCTCGTTTGCGTTCTTGAACAGTGCGAAGCGCGGTATGCGAATCTTATAGAAGCTCAGAATTTGCTTCGTGCGGACTTTGTTCTGGCAAATCCCAAGCGAGAATGCACCTGCGCCGGTGTATGGGACCCCCATCAATTCGTAGATTCCCGCGACAAACATCTCGTGTGTCGATTCATCTCCAACGGACTCGCACAGGTTGAAAATCAGATCGGGTTGTTTCTCCTCGATGAACTGGATGAGCCTCTTGATGTCGCTGTTCATATTAAAGAGTGACGTCTTGTACCCGTTCTTCTGCAGCGCTTCTCGCACATGCTCGCGCTCTTCGAGCACACCGATTTCCGACAGATCGACTGCCGCGGCGCTGGCGCCAGCTAACAACTGCGATCGTGTTGCCACTGCTTCAATTGCGCCCGTCTCCGAAATAAACTTCCTACCCGCGGAGGTCTTTATTGTGGGCTCGTTGAACACAACAGCAACATGGATTTTCTTGGGCATGCTCTCCCCTTGCTAGCTTGCAGTGCGGGCGGTTAAGGCGTTGAATGGAAATGGATTAGGCAAGTCCATATCGAAGTATCGCTGCATCCAAAACGGCGTTGAGCATTGAATTGTAAGAAAGTCCCCCCGCGCGCGCCGCCATCGGAAAAGCGGAGTGGTCGTCTGGATTGGGAAGAATTCCTGGGAGCGGATTGAGCTCTAGAATGTGCGGCACATTGTGCTCGTCAAGGCGGAGGTCGATGCGGCACCAATCACGACAACGCAAAACCTGAAAAGCTCTTACACACGTTTCTCTGATCTCGCGCTCTAATCCTGGATCGATACGTGCAGGACAGTCATACATATCGACGGGATGGTCGATCTGATCCCACACCCATTTTGCTTCGTATGAATAAAGGGGATTAACTCCTCTCGGCAGTTTATCAAGACACATTTCTATAATTGGGAATACCCGAAGTGAGGAGCCGTTGCCCAAGAGCGCAACGGTAAATTCCCGGCCGGAGAGGAACTTTTCGACGAGCGCCGGTTCCTCGTAGGTCGAAAGCACGCGCTCAACTTGTTCCGCGAGTTCACGACGTGTGTAAACGAGAGAAGAATTCAGAATCCCCTTGCTGGACCCCTCGTGCAGAGGCTTGACGACGCATGGGAGCGGAACGGAGACAGTGTCAAGTTCCGCGAGGGAAGAAGCAACGTGGAACACGGGCGTAGGAACCCGATAAAAGGAAAGAATTTCTTTTGCGCGAGACTTGTCGAGACAGATGCCGAGTGTGACCGGATCGGATCCCGTGTACGGGATGCCGAGCATCTCGAGGATGGCGGGTATCTGAGATTCGCGGGACGGCCCTCTCAATCCTTCCGCGATATTAAAGACAATATCGGGTTGAACCCGGGGAAATTTCTGGTGAGCATCTTCATCCGCTTCGATCATTGTCACGGTGTGTCGCTCTTCCAGAGCCGCCTTCACGGCGAGAATGGTCTCTTCAGTGTCCCATTCTGCGTATGTGTCGGGTCTCGTCTGTTGAAGTTTCGTTCGTGTTGCTACAGCTATCTCACTCTCTCCATCCTCTTCCCCACCGCTCTGAGTCGAAACTTCGTCCGCTCTCTCTTGTTTCATGTTATAGACGAGCGCGACATGCAATCGCGGTATCAAGCAGGTTGATCAACCTTTCAATTGTTGAGAGGACAACGTATCAATGAACATAGATCGTTGATACAAATATAATCTTTTATAGCTCGTTGTCAAGTCTTTCGACGATTTTTTGACCTCGAAGAGCGCGACATGACTTGACACGGTCGCACATGAGCCACGCGCGGGAGGAGCATCCGTTGGGCGACGCGAGGTCCGCGACGGTCGACCGTTGCGTACTCCCGGATGAAGACACAAGACGAACGTCAGTCGTACTCCAGAGGAAAGAAGAAAAAGGAAGGGATGCGTGGAAGGAATCAACCTACCTGCCCGAGGGCAAGAACATCCTTGTATTGCAGCTCAAAATGGCGTCGAATCGGTGCGTTTGATGGTGATCGAAGCTGCGGATCGCTGTCCACGAGGGCGAATGCTTCCTTTCTGGCCAGCGTGATGATCTCCCCGTCTTCCACCAGGTTGGCGATCCTGAACTCCGGGTAGCCGGTTTGCCGTATCCCAAAGAACTCTCCGGGCCCCCGCAGCTTCAGGTCCACCTCGGCAATCCTGAATCCGTCGGTAGTTGCGGCCATCGTCTCCAGTCTCGTCTGCGCATCGTGCTTCTCCCTCTTCATCTCCCCCGCGTCCTTCCCCCTCCGCTGGGTCTCAAACCATCCATAGTCGGCAATCAGGATGCAGTACGACTGATCAGCGTCGCGTCCGACCCTCCCCCGGAGCTGATGGAGCTGCGACAGGCCGAACCGCTCGGCATTCTCAATAATCATAATCGTTGCGCGCGGAATGTCAATGCCCACTTCAATGACCGTCGTCGAGACGAGGATCTGAATTCCTCCCTCCTTGAACTTCACCATCACCTCTTCTTTCTCTTCCGACTTCATCCGGCCGTGGATCAATCCAAGTTTCAGATCCGGAAATACCTCGCTCTGGAGATGTTCGAACTCCGCCGTCGCGGCCTTCAAATCGATTTTCTCCGACTCCTCGATGAGCGGAAAGACAATGTATGCTTGTCTGCCTCGCGCCGCCTCAGCGCGAACAAACTGGAACACCTTTTCCTTCTGATGCTCCATCCGGATCGCGGTCTTGATCGGCTTGCGGTTGGCGGGCATCTCGTCAATCACCGATACGTCAAGGTCGCCATAAAGTGTCAGCGCGAGCGTGCGGGGGATCGGCGTCGCGGTCATCACCAATACGTCGGGATGGTATCCCTTCTCGCGAAGCACCGCACGCTGCAATACCCCGAAGCGATGCTGTTCATCAATCACGACAAACCCGAGTCGAGTGAATTCGACATTCTCCTCGATGAGCGCGTGAGTTCCAACGACGATGTGTGCCCGGCCGCTGTGAATGTCTTGCAGAATATCTTCGCGCAACCGTTTCTTTTGTCCCCCGATCAGCAGCCGCACGTTCACGGGGAGCGATTTCAAGTAGCTCGTGAGCGTTCGATAGTGCTGCTCCGCGAGGATTTCCGTCGGTGCCATGAAAGCAACCTGATACCCGTTTTCCACCACAACGAGCATCGCGAGCAATGCAACGATTGTCTTGCCGCTGCCAACGTCTCCCTGCATCAACCGGTTCATCGGCTTCGGCAACCGCATATCACCGGCGATCTCGTTGATGACTCTGCGCTGGGCTTTTGTGAGCTCAAATGGCAGGGACTCCGCAAGTCTGCGCGCAAGCTTGCTCTCGATTGTGTAGGTGACTCCCTTCACTTCCCCACCGACGCGTCGTTTGCGGTATGCGAGCATCAACTGAAAGAAGAACAACTCGTCAAACTTCAGGCGACGGCGGGCAACATTGAGGTTTTCATAGCTTGACGGGAAGTGGATCTGTTCCAGCGCGTATCTGACGTCGGCGAGATTCGCATGGGCGCGCACGTCGTCAGAGAGTACCTCATCGATGTGGTGGAGCTGGCTCTTGAGCGCACTCCGAATGACTCTGCGAAAACCTCGGCTGTCCAACCCGACCTTGCTCAGCTCCGAATTGGAACGGTATTTCGGGATGATCGCACCGGTGTTGAAGAGCTTCCCCCAGTCCGGCTCATCCTCTTCCTCTGCCCCTTTGAGCCTGTCAAATTCCGGGTGTGCAAATTGAAGACGCCCCAGCTTGTCGAAATCCGGATAAGCGGAAAGGGCCAGCAGCTCGCCCTTCTCGAACGCATCCCTATACCACTGCACCCCCTCGAACCAGACGCATGGTAGATAGCCTGTGTCGTCTTTGATTGTGAGAAAAAACACCAACCGATTCGATCGTCGTGAGCGCCTGAGCTCTTGCCGATACACCTCACCGATGATCGTAACAGGTTTTCCGGCGTCGACATGCTTCGGAAGGTCGCGGATATTGACGATCTGGCTGCGGTCGAGGTAGTCGAATGGGAAATAATAGAGGAGGTCCTGAGCCGAGTGAATCCCGGCCCCTTGAAGCGCGGCCGACCGTTTCGGTCCGACCCCCTTGACGTATTGCAGCGGTGACTCGGCTTCGCGTTGCTTCGTGACGGATTTGGGTGGTGTTGGTTTGCTCACGCTTCCACGCAAGTGCTTGCGCGAATATTGTCATTTCTCGGCTGAGGGAGGCCCATCAAGTGCAGCACCCAGCTCTTGACGCCATCGAGCCACGACGCGGCATTTATGGCTTTCGCGTGTAGACGATCTTGCCTCCAACAACCGTCATTTCCACCTGCACATTTTCGATTCTCACAGGTTCAATTGACAGTATGTTATCGGACAGCACCACGAGGTCTGCAAGCTTCCCTGGCGAGATTGATCCTTTCTCCCTCTCCTCAAACGAAGCAAAGGCATTATTGATGGTGTATGCCTCGATCGCTTCCTGGACGCTAATCTTCTGTTCGGGGAACCATCCGTTCGGATTCGCTCCGTCGGTCGTGCGGCGCGTGACGGCTGCATAAATGCCTGTCAGCGGGTTCAACGGTGCGACGGTCCAGTCGCTCCCAAAGGACAACTTCACCCCGCTGTCGAGGAACGAGCGGAAAGGATATGTCGTCTTGCAGCGCTCGTGACCGATCCGTTTTTCCGCCCAACGCCCGTCGTCAATGGCGTGATATGGTTGGACAGAAGCGATCACGCCGAGCTTGGCAAAGCGCCGGAAGTCCTTCGGATGGATATGTTGCGCGTGCTCGACGCGAAATCTCCGATCCCAGGACGGGTTCGTCTTGACGATTTTCTCGAACAGGTCGAGCATCAGGCTGTTTGCGCTATCCCCAATTGCATGGATGGAAAGCTGCAGGCCTGCCTTGTCAGCCCCCGTGGTCCACTTCTCCAACCGGCCGTCCGTGACAACATCCATAGCCAAACCGTGTGTGCCGGGATCCGAAGTGAACGGCTCAAAGAAGAGGGCGGTCGATGAGCCAAGGGAGCCGTCGGCGAATGCTTTCAACGAGCCAATTCGAATCCATTCATCTCCGAATGGGACCTTGATGCCTGTGGCCGCGAGGTTCTCCCACTGCACAAGCGGTAACCTGCAATGAAAACGGGCGGTGAGCTCGCCTTTTTCCTTCA
>CAZTKU010000011.1:0-27759 GCA_964614245.1 uncultured Ignavibacteriaceae bacterium | reverse complement strand
AGCAACCGACGAGTAAGTGGCCGACACAACCAGATAGTATCCTGATGAGAATTCAAGAACAAGAGGACGAAACTCGATGAAGGCGGTCAATATCTATGATTTCCTGGTTGTTGCAGCGTACTTCGTCTTCATGCTTGGTATTGGCCTGTATTTTATGAAGATCAACAAGACCGGGAAGGAGTACTTCGCCGGCGGCAGCATGATACCCTGGTGGGTCTCCGGGATGACGCTCTACATGGCGAACTTCAGCGCGTGGACGTTCACGGGTGCGGCAGGATTCGCCTATGCCACCGGGTGGTTCGCGATCCTGTATTTCGCGACCTGGTCTGTCTCGTATTATCTTGGTTCACAACTGACTGCAGCAAAATGGCGCAGAACACGCTCTATCTCTCCGGTCGAGTATACCTACACACGCTTCAACTTCACGACACAACAATTCCTCAGCCTTGTCATTGCGACGAACTTCACGCTCTCGGCTGGTGTCCAGCTGGCTGCGACTTGCAAGCTTCTCGCACCTGTGATGGGGCTGGACATTACGATGGTGACGCTTGTGACCGGAGTTGTCATTCTGCTCTACACATTTATGGGGGGCCTCTGGGCGGTATCGATTACCGATGTAGTGCAGGGAGTAATCCTGCTCAGCATTACGTTTATTGTTTTGCCCCTGGCGTTAGGCCTTGTTGGCGGCCCAGCGAACCTTATCGACGCCCTTCCACCGTTGTCATTCGACCATCTCTATAATGGAGTGCACTATACCGAGCACTGGCTCGTATCCATTTTCATCATTATGTATCTCGGCACGGCCGCGGGCGCGGCGCAGCGGTTCTACAGCGTGAAAGACGAGAGGGATGCAAAACGTGTCGGAAAGCTCGCCGGCGCGCTCTTCCTAACCGTTCCGTTCGTCTTTGGCGTTCCTCCCCTCGTAGCAAAGGTAATCTGGCCTGACCTCACGCAGATCGATTTCTTCAAGCCGTACATCGGCAACAATCCGCAAGACCTGGTCTTTATTGCCCTGTGTCTGAAGCTCCTTCCCAACGGACTCATCGGTGTTTTCCTCGCAGCGATGCTCGCCGCGACGATGAGCACGCTGAGCGCAGTCTATAACATGGTTTCCTCCATTCTCTCTCGGGACATCTATCAGGGTTGGATACGACCCGGGACAACGGATGTGGGACTCCTCAAGGTTGGCAGACTGTTTTCGGTTGGACTGGGAGTCTTTGTCACGATCACGGCAGTGGTCTTCGTGAACAGTCAATTTGGGATTTTCAATCTGATGCAGGCGTTCTTTACGTTGCTCAACATCCCTGTTGTCGTGCCAACGGCGTTCGGCCTCATCTTCCGGCGGGTTCCAAAGTGGGGTGCCGTCGCATCCATTGTGTGGGGACTCATCGTAGGCTTTACAGCCCGCTACATCTGCGGATGGGATATTGGCCCTCAGGTCTATCTTGAGTTCATCATGTCGTTCGGTATCTTTGCAGCCTCCTTCTGGACGGCACAGCTTTTCAGGACGAGAAAAGCGCTGTTAGGGCTCATTTGCGGGGCGGTGATGGTCTTGACGGCGGTGCTTTTCGCGAATACCGTCGTAGACAATCCACTGAGCTTGAACCCACAGTGGCAGTTAAATCTTGCCTACCTCAGCGCCGTTATTCTTGGTCTCAGTCTCTTTGGTTTCTCGAAGCTCTTCTCCTCGGAGACCGATGAGCAGCGTAAGGTTGTTGCGGAATTCTTCAAGAAGATCGACACGGCTGTTGATGTGGCGAAAGAGGTGTTCGGCGCCGGCAGGAAGCAGATCTCGACATTCCCTCTTGTTGGCGGCACAACGATTGTTATGGGATTGCTGATGAGCCTGATCTTCCTGACCGATATCCCCGAGGGTGGCGCGCCTATCTTGGGGGTGATGATCACCATCTTGGTTTTCTTCGGTGCGGCAATGTGGTATTTTGGCAAGAAATCGGAAATCCGCAGTGCGGAGCAATTTGCTCAGAAGGTGAACGAACCATCATGAGGATTCGCCTCGCGTACGGAAAGAATGGTTTGGATGTAGAGGTGCCCGAAAGGAATCTCGCGAAGGTCCTTACCATCGGCACAGCACCCCCGCTCAATCACCCGGAAGGAATCATCGAGCAGTCGCTCCAGAATCCGATTGGCTCTCCGCCGCTGGGCGCGCTCGCCCGGCAGGCAAAAACAGTCTGCATTGTTGTGTGTGACGTTACGAGGCCGGTACCGAACAAGCAGCTACTGCCGCCCGTGCTCCGGATTCTTGAGCAGAACGGTGTGAAGAAAGAGAACATCACCATTCTGATTGCTACCGGCCTCCACCGGCCGAGCACGCCGGAGGAATTGGATTTGATTCTCGGAGCAGACATTGTTGGTCACCGCAACGTCGTTGATCATCACGCGAGCGTTCGTGAAGAACAATCGTATCTCGGCACCACGACGAAGAACACGCCCGTTTATATTGACAAGCGGTACGTGGAGGCGGGCCTCAAGCTCACTGTGGGCTTCATCGAGCCGCATCTCATGGCTGGATTCTCTGGCGGGAGGAAAATGGTAGCCCCCGGATGCGCGGGGGAGGAGACAATCAAAAGGCTCCACAGCCCGGCGTTTCTGGATGATCCATTGTGCCGTGAAGGATCAATCGACAGCAATCCGCTCCATCACGAGCTTTTGGAGATTGCCCGAATGGCGGGGCACGACTTTATTGTCGATGTCTCGCTGGATGCGGAGAGAAACATCACCGGCATTTTCTCGGGTGAGCCGCGGGCCGCGCACGCAGCAGGCGTGCAGGCTGTTCGGACGTTTGTCCGCGCGACTGTCCGGGAACCCGCCGACATTGTCGTTACCACGAGCGCCGGGTTTCCTCTGGATCTGACCTATTATCAGTCGATCAAAGGCATGACAGCAGCGTTGCCGGTCGTCAAGGAAGGGGGTATGCTGATCCTTGCCGCGGAATGTGCTGAGGGATTAGGAAGTGAGGCGTTTGCCGCGATGGCCACTCGGTTTCGCTCCGATCGCGACTTTGATGATTGGATTCACCACCACCCCGTGGAAATTGACCAGTGGCAACTGCAGGAGTGTGTGAAAGCCACACGGCATGCCGATGTCGTTCTTGTCTCTCATGGCATCCACGACGATCAGAAGGCAAGACTGTTTGTCAAGTCTGCAACGAGCGTCACGGAGGCCCTTGATCGTGGCCTGAAGAGATTCGGGTCGAAAGCTTCCGTCGCTGTGATCCCGAAGGGACCGTACACGTTGGTTGAAGTTGATCCCAGCTCCGTTTAGACATGCACCCGATGCCTTTTTTCAAAAAGGGGAATCTCATAGTCGCGACAACGTGCTTCTTCTCGGCTGTTCTCGCGCCTTTCCCCCCGTGTTTCCTTGACAAACCTTGAGAATTCCCTTATACTGATTTGCGCTTTAATTAAACACTATTCAATTAGCAAAATAGCACCGCCATGGCACTGAATTACACCGTTCCCGCCATCGATCGTGCAGTCAAGGTTCTTGAGCTGCTCTCAGCTTCGCCACGCGGCATGTCGCTTGCCCAACTGGCCCTGGAGACACAAGTTCCGAAAAGCACCATGTTTCGAATCCTGCACACGCTGCATGAAAACTCCGTCGTTGTTGAGGATCCTGAGCGGAGATTGTTCACGCTTGGTATGAAGCTTCTCGAATGGGGTAACGCTGCACTCGCACGAATCGATTTGAAGACGATCGCACACCCCCATCTCGTGAAACTTGCCCACGAGACACGGGAAAGCTTCTACCTGGCGTTGCTCGATCACGATGAGGTCATCTTGGTTGACCACGTTGATACGCCGGAGACCTGGAAGATGGTGACGCGGCTGGGGTATCGCTCGCCATTCCATTGTACCGCGACAGGCCTTGTTCTTGCAGCTGACATGGCGCCGGACGAGGTTGAGAGGATGATTGACCGTCACGGTCTCAAACGGTTCACGCCCAAGACAATGACGACACCTGCCAAGCTCAAGAGACGGCTGGCGGAGGTCCGACAGCTCGGCTACGCTCTTGTTGACGCAGAGTATAAGGAGGAGTTGTGCGCCATTGCCGTGCCAATCAGGGATCACACTGGTAAGGTCGTGGTGTCGCTCATGACCGCCATTCCATCAGACCGCAGCAACAAGGACAAGAAGCGCGTTGAGGCTCTCATTCAGGTGCTAAAAAACGAAGCTGCAGTCATCTCTAAACGAATTGGGTACACCAGTTAGCGCGTTATGACAAGGAGAAGCACGCGCCGATGCTAGGTTGCCTCGCGTGGCACATCGCGCGTCAAACGACACAGCGAACATTCTCCCCCTCTGCAACTTGACCATATGCACAATATCTCCCTTGGAATCGTAAGCGATGAGATTTCCCCCGACTTCCGCGAGGCCGTGCGCTACGGGGCAGAATGGGGAGTCTCAATCTTCGAGCTTCGAGTCCTGAAAACTGGTCGCATTCCGAACGTAGAGGACGTTGAACTCGAGGATGTCAAGTCCCTTGTGAAACAATCCGGGGTTCGTATCTCCGCGCTGTCGCCGGGAATCTTCAAACATCCGCTCTCTCAAAGTTCACAGCTGGAAGATGAGCTGGCGGACGTCTTGCCTCGGAGCATCTCGCTGGCAAAGGAATTTGGTGCACCGCTGGTTATTGTCTTCGGCTTCAAGCGGGAGCAAGGCGAGCCCGCGAACAACTTCTGGAAGGCGGTCGATTGGATGCGACGGGCGGCGGAACAGGCTTCAAGGCAGAATACTGTGCTTGCCGTTGAGAACGAGCCCGGGTTCTGGTGCGATTCAGGCGCTAACACGGCTCAGCTGATCGAGGCGGTTGGCTCACCCACCCTGCGGGCGAACTGGGATCCCTGCAACGGGCACGGCACAGACGAGCCGCCCTTCCCCGAGGGGTATCAAGCGATTAAGAAGTACATCGCCAATGTCCACGTCAAAGACACGAAGCGGGGAGCGCTGATTCAATGCGTTCCGGTTGGCGAAGGAGCTATCGACTGGATGGGCCAACTGGGGGCTCTGGTACGTGATCGAATCGTGAATCATGTCACGATCGAAACCCACTGTCTGCCGTTGGTCGAGAAGTCAAAGCAGAACGTCATCACGCTGAAGAAGTATCTGAGCGAGATACAGAACCGCCAGGAGGCATCGGTATGAGTCTTGTACGCCGTGAGTTCTTGAAAACCGTCGGAACTGGGGCGGTCGCAGCGACGCTTCGACCGTCGTTTGGCTTGGACCAACAGCCGGTCATCGCCCAAGAACAAAAGGTCCATCATGATTTCCGAACCAACAGTCCGGGAGTGGAATATTTCTGCCTCGGCAACGGGCAGATCCTGGCTGCCGTACAAGCGTCACCGAAGCCGGAAAATGGAACGCACTGCGGCCTGCTCTTCATGTCATCGGAGCACTTTGCGCGGAAGATGAGCACGTATCTGTTTCATCCCGAGCGGGGTCTGCAGAATACCAGACTGACCGCAGTGATTGATGGCAAGGGATATGTTCCCGAGTATGAGAAATCAATCGTGCGTTGGGAGTATCCGGGAAACACCCCGACAATCGTCATAGAGTGGGAAGCAGGCGGTTGCTCGATTCGGGAGGAGCTGATGTGTCCTATCAATGATTCCGCCCTGATCCGCACAGTGACAATTCACAACAAAGGGGCGACAACCGTTCAGGCCAGCGGAACCATCCTCCTCTATCCCAATCTTATGTATTTCGATGAGTATCACGTTGATCGAAAACGGATGACCTTGACCGCGACCGGCTATCAAGCGATGGAGCTCTTCTCATTGAACGAGTCCACTGTTGGCGACCGTCACATGAGCATCCGGTTTGGCGACATTCCCGCAGGCGATAAAAAGTCAATCACCATCATCATGACCTTGAACCTGCCACGGAAACAGTTCGAGAAAAAAGGCCTCCGCAGGATGTTGGAAGAAACAGAGCGGTACTGGAGCAATCGTGCAACCCTATCGACAGACCATGACGGACTGAACCACATTTTCAATTGCTCTAAAACCGGTCTTCGAGCTTCGGTCGCTCGATCTGGAAAAATGGATGCCGGGATCTGGCAGTACAACTTTGAGTGGGTGCGGGATAGCAGCATGGTCGCTGTTGGGAGCGTCATGAGCGGTCAAACAGAGGCTGCCGAAGCATTGCTCCGCAGAATCCTTGAGCGTTCTGTTGACGATGAAGGGCGAGCCATTGATGCAAGTCGGCACCGGCCTGTGGAGACAATCGAGTTGGATCAAAATGGCGAATTGATCTATGCGCTGTGGACGCACTGGGTGTGGTCCGGTGACGACTCCATCATCAGAGGATTCTGGCCGAAGATCAAAGCCGTGGCCGACTATGTGCTGAGGCCGGAATTCCGAGACCGTGTCACCGGGCTTCTGAAAAACTCACGTGAGTTCTGGGAGCGTGATCCTTCTTTCGGCGTAAGAGAGGGATATGAACTGGCTTATCAGGTGTGGAACATCGTGGGCTTGGAGATGGCGGCCGAGATGGCGGCTCATATGAAGGAGTCTGCTGCAGCCCGTCGGTGGAGCGAGGCATCGCGTTTGATGAATGACTCATTTTTCCATCATCCAAAATTCTCTTTTGTCGATGATGGCAGGCTCATCAAGCGTCGTCTGGCCAACGGTGAGGTTCAAAGGACGTTCGAGCCTCCCAATCGAAAGGCAATGCCCCCCGGTGTGCCGCTGAATGTCGAATCAGTGTCTTATATCGATCCTGATGCAGCAAGCGTGCTGCCAATTATGCTTGGCATTCTGGATCCAAAGAACACGATTGCGCTCAAGACGCTGGAGTCGATGGAGTACCTCTGGAATCAACGCTGGACGATGGGAGGGTATGCTCGCTACAACGTGACGTCGGAACCCGATTCTCCGGGGCCGTGGCCGTTTGCGACACTGTTTCTTGCGCGCGCCCACCTCGAAGCCGCCAATGATGAAAAAGTATGGCGGGCTCTCAACTGGCTCCTTCAGGTAACAGGTGGAAAAGCAGGAGCGTGGTTCGAGTGCTACACTGATCGACCCGTGCCACCGCTTCCCCCACTCGGTATCGTTGTCTGGACGTGGGCAGAAATTGTGATGCTTGTTGTCCATCATCTGCTCGGTGTTCGACCGGGGCCGAAGAACCTCATCATCCGCCCCCGATTGCTCAATGGGTTGAAGGAAGTGAGCGCGAAGGTCATTGTCCGCGGACATGATGTCCATTTGAAGCTCGGGCGCGCAGAGAAGACTCCGGCTGCATATGCCGATGGAAAACAACTTCGCATCGTGGAAGGTTCGGTGACGCTTCCTTTGCCCAGGAAAGACATCTCACTGGAGATGTACATTTGACGCGGAGGGCGAATTGTCATTTCGACGCATGGAAGAAATCCTTGCCCGAGGAGTGCTTCACAAACAAGGGTAATCGTTTCACGTAAAAGCCTATGCCACTACTCTTTGGCCAGAATTACAGTCGCGAGGAGATACAGAAACGTATCGGGCATCTTCTGCAGGTTGCCGGTGTGCGGATGATGGAGTTGCAGGAGGGGAGTGAAGCGGGTCTGCGCATTGCTGACGTCCGGACCGGATCCGGACTCCGGTTTCAGATCTCGCTGGATCGAGGAATGGATATTTCCATGGCGGAGTACAAAGGGATTCCCCTGGCCTGGCGCTCTCCCAATGGGGATGTACACCCTCGGTACTACGACTCGCGAGGACTTGGCTGGGCGCGTTCGTTTCCCGGTGGGCTCATGACCGGCTGCGGGCTCACCTATCTTGGTGCACCGTGTGTTGATGAGGGGGAGGAGCTCGGACTGCACGGCCGGCTTTCGAACACGCCTGCAACGGATGTAAAAACGTCAACTCGGTGGATCGATGATCGGTGTGTCTTCACGGTCAGCGGCGGTGTCCGCGAGAGCACCCTTTTTGGTGATGACCTTGTTCTGAACCGAACGATTGAAGCGGAGTTGGGAGAGTCCATCATCACATTTCGAGACACCGTCGGCAACGAGGGGAGTCGGCGATCACCGCTGATGCTGTTGTATCACGTCAATCCCGGCTGGCCGCTGGTCGATGACGGAGCTGAATTACTGCTCAATGCAAGCTCGACGATGCCTCGGGATGCAGATGCGGCGAAGGATCTTCAGACAGCAACAAGCATGATAGCCCCCGTCCCCGACTTCAAAGAGCAAGTCTACTTCCACGAACTGAAGGCGGATCAGAATGGCATGGTGACGGCCCTCTTGTCCAACAGAAGGGCAAAACTGGGACTGTTTGTACGGTACCGTCAGAGGGAGCTTTCCCGGTTTATTGAGTGGAAAATGATGGGGGAAGGAACATACGTGCTCGGCATGGAGCCTGCGAACTGCTGGGTTCAAGGACGAGCAAAAGAACGGGAACGGGGTACGCTGCAATTTCTCGACCCCGGTGAAGAGAGAGTCTTCGTTCTTCAGATCGGCATACTAGATGGCATTGATGCGATCACTCACTTTGCACAAGAGTACAATCTACAATGAATACAGAAAGAGTGAGAGTGGGACAGGCCGGTATTGCGAATCACGGCAGGACCATCGTGAATGCAACACGCGACGCCGGCAATCTTCAATTGATCTCCTGTTTCGACATCAACAGGGCTGCGAATCAGGCGGTCGCTGCTGAATTTGGAGCACGCGCGGCCACAAGCTTTGATGAACTGGTGTCCGATCCATCGATCGATGCCATTTTGCTCGTGACGCCAAACCACCTGCACGCCGAACAGGCCCGCAAGGCATTCGGCGCCGGTAAACATGTCTTCGTCGACAAACCGATTGCCAACACTGTCGCTGAAGCAAAAGAGATGATTGACTTGGCCGAACGCTCCGGTTTGACATTGATGGTTGGGCACAATACCCGGCGGCGCGGTGTGTTTCGTCGCGCAAAGGAATTGCTGGAGCAGCGGCGCATCGGCAAGGTTGCGGCCGTGGAGGCGAACCTCTCACGGCCTGCCGGCATCCAGCCTGGTTTACCGGCATGGAAGGCAGACCCAACCAGGTCAATCCTCCTGCCGATGACACAACTGGGCATTCACTTCGTTGATACGGTTGCGTACTTGCTTGGGCCAATTTCCCGCATCAGTTGCTTTGCGGCGAATGTCGCGATGCCCGAGGGTATCCGTGATTCAGCAGCGGCCCTTCTTCAGCTGGCGTCCGGAATTCCTGTCTCCCTCACCTCCTCCTATGTCTCTGCTGATGCCTATTTCTTGCGGATCTACGGCACTGAGGGGACCCTTCACTGTTCTCCCGTGCAGCTCCGTCTCGAACTTCTCCAAAACGGAGAGCTCAAAGAGGTTCAGGAGGAGGACTTCGGCTCTGAGGGGTCGCAAAGCTTCATCCTTCAAATGCGCGAGTTCGGTGAATGCGTGATCAAGGGTACTAGACCAGAGACCGGCGGGATGGAGGGCTTGAATGCGCTCGCAGTTATCGAAGCAATGGCACGATCAGTGCAATCAGGTTCAGTTGTTGAGGTGAAGGACATTTTGCACGGCTGAAGACATGAAATCCACCCGTCGAAAATTCCTTAATACGGCAACACTGGCAGCAGCGACCCTTGCTCTCGGTGCCGGCCAACTCCTTCCATGGAAACAGCAGGAGCGGCCAGCGTCGAAGCTGCGGCGGAGACTTCTCTTTGGTGAGAGCGACGTCGCGCGCATACGAGAGGCTACACATCACCCGCGGTTCGCGCCATACTGGAACTCCATAAGCCATGCCGACCTTGAAGCGGATAGGAGATTCTTGCACGATGAACTTCGGTTGAACAATCACGTTGCGGATCTGCTGAAGGCGAGACAAATCCTCGAACGAACGTCGTTTGTCTATGCTCTCACGGGAGAAGCACGGCAGCTTGAGGTTGCGAAGCTCGCCATCGATCGTCTTCTGGAGTACAAGAAATGGGACTACTTTCTTGAGGGGGGCGAGCATACGATTGGTCTGCAGCGAGCACCGGAGACGACGATCGCAATGGCCTTTGCCTGCGAATGGCTTGATGGTGCTCTCGACGACGACGTACGAAGGGAAATCGAGACTCAGATTGCCGAAAAAGGAGCTCCGCCGTGCTATCGGACGTTGTACGGAATGAAATATCCGGATCGCGTGCGTGGATGGGGATTTGACCCGGAGAGCGATTACAAGTTCCGATTCGATTTGAGCCGATGGCCGTTCATTCTGAATTCGACCAATCTCAAAGTCATTCCCATCGCGGGCCTCGGAATCGCTGCTTGCCTGCTGTACGACAAGCATCCGGAGGCACAGCGCTGGTTGAACCTCGCTCTCCAGAGTGCGAAAGCGTTCGCTCCAATGTTTGGATCAGATGGGAGCTATGACGAAGGGGTAAGCTACTGGGGGTACACAGCGCTGCATCTCACGCTTTTTCTCGAGGTGCTCTATCGGACACTCGGCATCGACGAACGCGGCCTGATCAACTATCCGGGCACGGTCCGCTACGGACTTCAAATGTCGATGCCAACAGCCGGGAAACATGATGACTGCGTAAACTTCGGCGACGCAAGCACAGTCGGCGATGTTTCCGTTGCTGCGTGGGTTGCCCGGAAGCAGCGAGATCCGGTCGCTCAGTTTGTCGCAACATCGATCGGTGAAGTGAAAACGCATTATGGCTTGGTGTGGTTCGATTCATCCGTGGCTGCCAAAAGGCCCGGGTCTGAGCTGTACGACGTCCGATTTTCGAACGACTGGGTTGTCTCACGCACGGGATGGGATGAACAAGATGCGGTTGCTGCCCTGCGCAGCGGCGGACCGGGCAACCACGAGCACGCTGATCGCAACAGCGTCATCTTCAAGGCGTACGGTGAACGGCTCTTGCACGATCCGTTCAAGGCGGCTTATTCGTACACCCTGCCACACTGGGTGCTAAGAAAGACGGAGGCGCATACGGCGGTTCTGATCAACGGGCAAGGGCATCAGTATCACGATGGGCACGAAGGAACGAACGCATCGTGGGCTGAGGCAAAGGTGGTGCAGTACAAACCCTCGGAACGCCATCTTGTCGTTACGAGCGACGCAACGGAAGCGTATCGGCTGGTCAATCCTGATGTTGATCTCGTCCGACGCACGGTGGTGTTCCTGAAACCCGACATCTTGCTTCTGTTTGACAGAATTCGCCTCAAATGGGCAAAGTCGAAAGTCCAGCTCCGTTTTCAGATCCACAATGAGGATGGTCAGGGAAAAGCCGAGATGGGGGAGGCCGGTTTCGTGATCCGTCGTCCGCGCGCATCACTCCGGGCGCTGCTCATCGCTTCGAATACACTCGCCGTGAGATCTGGCGTTCACGCTGTTCCTCAGGACGTTGGGATCTACCCCTTCGCTGAAGCGGAGGTGAGCGACGCGCTTGACCATCGGATTTTGACGGTGTGCACAGCCCAGCAGGCTGGGAAAGAGCACGGAACAGTCTCACACACTGCCGACGATTCATTCTGGATCGTGAAAGTGAGCCACAACGGGCAAACGAGGACGGTAAAGGTCGATGTAGCAGAGGAATTGCCGAGGATAGCAATAATCTAATTGTGGAGATCCCATCCTCGCCTTCCCCTGTGAGGGGAAGGGACATATCGTCTTAGGCGAGAAGCGTAGGCTCTGCCTCGAGCGGAGATGAAGGAGAAAGGTCAAACACAAAACCTATGAGACCCTCAGATAAACACTTCGAAGAGGCGCTCAAGCTCATTCCGTGGGGCACACAGACGAATGCTAAGCGCCCTTATCCCCAATTTGAAGGCGCAATGCCGAAGTTCATCGACCGCGGCAAGGGGTGCCGCATCTGGGATATGGAGGGGAAAGAGTACATCGACTTTCGCCTTGCGCTTGGACCCGTAACGCTCGGCTACTGTTATGACGAAGTGGATGACGCCGTTCGTGAGCAAATGAAGAAGGGTGTTCTTTTCAGCATGGCCAGCCCGCTGGAGCTCGAGCTTGCACAACAACTTCACGAAGTTGTTCCCAATGCTGAGATGGTCCGATTTATGAAGACGGGCGAAGATGCAAACCTCTGCAATGTCCGCATTGCCCGGGCGTTCACGCAGCGGGACATGATCCTGACGAGCGGTTATCACGGATATCCCGACTGGTTTGCCGTCGATGAAAGCCCGAAGAACGGCGTGCCGGAATTCTTGAAAGAGTATGTCAAGGTCATTCCCTGGGGGAACTGCGAAGTCGCGGAGCAGCTGATTCTCCAGTATAATGAGCGGATCGCGTGCGTTGTCTCCATTCCTTATGATATGAATGAGGACATCAGCGGCACCTATATCAAACACTTAAGGAAATTGACGCGTGAGCACGGGATCCTCCTGGTGCTGGATGAGGTGTGGACCGGTTTTCGTTTGGCGCTTGGTGGCGCGCAAGAATTGTTCGGCGTTGATGCCGATCTGGCGAGCTACGCGAAGGCCATGGCCAACGGCTATCCAATATCAAGCTACCTTGGCAAACGGCAGTATATGGAAACGTTGAACACCTTCAGGATGACGACGACGTACGCCGGGGAAACACTTTCCATCGCTGCAGCCATTGCCACGCTGAGGATCATGAGGCGGGAGAAAGTGCATGGATACATCAATGCCATGGGTCGGAGATTGATGGATGGCTTCAATGCCATCGCAAAGGAGCTTGGGCTTGAGGCCTATGCGGCCGGGCTGCCCCCGGCTCCGTTCCTGAAGTTCAACACCCCCGACCCGGATTACAACGAGCGACTCGAATATCTCTGGTTCCGTGAGCTGTTTAAGGAGGGGGTCTTCGTTGTTCTTCGCTGGTTCATCTGCTATTCACACAAGCCGTCTGATATCGACAAGACGATCGACAAGGCTCGCATTGCTCTGAAGCGAGCCCTTGATCTGGAGCCGAAAGAACGCAACATCATCAAGCCGTTCTACTGGTAGCTACGACAACAAACAGACCGCCAAGGCGCTAAGAACGCCAAGTGGTAAAAGTGGAGCTGCCTTTGCTCTTGACGTCTTTGCGGTTCATATATCAGAGTCAATCGACATGAACAACCGAATCTACATTGATTCCTATGCGATGATCGGCAAGCGCGGGCTGAAGGATGTCGAGGCGCGCTGCACGACCGAGGACCTGCTCGATGAAATGGAGTGGTGTGGTATTCACGGGGCATTCGTCGCGCACTCGGTGGCGAAGGAATACGATCCAACATACGGCAATCGCATGTTGTTGAGCGAGCTCAAGAAGAGCCCGCGCCTCTACGGTGTATGGGCGGTCATGCCGCATCACACGGGAGAGATGCGGAAGCCGAAGGATCTTGTCAGAGAAATGCTCGACAATGGAATCCGTGCCGCAAAAATGTACCCTCGCGCGCATCGGTATCCATTCACAGTCGACTTCTGCGGCGACCTCCTGCGGGAGCTGGAACGGAACGACATTCTCCTGATGGTCGAAGGCGGACATCTCTACAACCCTGATATCCTGGAGCCGAGCAATCAAGTTCTGATCGCAGATCTCGATGCCATCTTGATGAGATTTCCGAACCTGAGAGTTCTACTTCAAGCGTCACGCTGGGAGTCGACACGCTTCACCTATCCGCTGATGATGAAACACAAGAATCTCCATCTTGAGCTCTCCAATCATCAGGGTAACCGGGCAATGGAGGTTTTCGCAGGATGGTTTGGTGCCGATCGAATACTGTTCGGGACCGGGGCTCCGGAGAAGTCCCCCGGGGCTGCGAAGGCTTTTGTTGACTACTGTACTTTGAGCGAAGCAGACAAGCAAAAGATCGCAGCAGGCAACATTGCACGGCTTGCGAAGCTTGAACTGCTCCCCCAGGCTTATCGGCAAAAGAAACCTGCGGATCCGATTTTGGCTCTGGCGAAAGAAGGAAAGCCCTTAAAAGACATTCTCGTCATCGACTCGCATGCACACATTACGCACGATGAAGCGGAAGGCGTTGGATTCATTCATTTGCCGTACGGGGATGCGAAGAGCATGGTTGAGCGTGCAAAGCTCATGGGCATCAATGCAATGTGCATTAGCGGTTTTCTTGCAGTCTGGACCGATTATGAGGAGGGAAACACCATCGTGTGGGATGCGATGAAGCGGTATCCGCGGTTCTATCACGGGTATGCGACGCTGCAGCCACAGTATGTCAAGGATTGGAAGAAGGAGTGCCGGATCGTGCATCGTCAACACAAGATGGGGGGGATGAAACCCTACTTTCCGCGCACGAACATACCATATAACGATAAACTCTGGGCTCCGTGGTTTGAGTACGGGAATCGGATACATGCATACGCGCTTATCCACCCGTCGCCGAATGTTGTTGCAGAGATGAACGACATCGCTCCGAAGTATCCCAACATTGCCTTCATCATCGCGCATTGTGGTGCGTCGTTCCACGATGCCCGACTGGGGATTGAGATAGCTCAGAAGAATCCGAACGTTTACCTGGAGATCACGCTTACCGCGGTCACGTACGGAGTCATCGAGTTCATGGTGAAGCACGTGGGAGCGGACCGCGTTCTCTTTGGCACCGATCAACCTATGCGAGATCCCATTCCGCAGTTCGGATGGATGGCATATTCACACTGCACCTTCGGGGAGAAGAAGAAGATGTTCGGACTGAACATGCGGAAGATCATCAGAAGGGTAATGATCTAACCACGCATGAGGTGTGCTGCGCGATATAGTGTTCTGCTGATTGCGACGGCTCTCTTGCCATCTGCAACAGCTAGAGGAGAGGGCGCAAAGCGGCTTGAAGTGGGTAACGGGCACATCAGGCTTGTGGTCGAGCGCGTCGATGAGGGCTATTCGGAATCGTATTACGCCAGGAAAGGATCAACGTGGCATTTGCTGCTGACAAGCGGCAGCACGCTGCGGCGTGAACCGGCTCTTCGTGAGGACAAGCAAGATGTTACGATCAGTTTTCAAGAAGCTTCCGTAGTGAAAAGGTCAAGGGCTGAGCAGGTTCTGAAGCTCAGTGTGGCTTCCGGTTACTCGACGATCTCGAAAACAATTACTCTCCGACAGGACGAACACTTTGTGCGCACGGTAGTATCGTGCCAGATTAAAGGTACCACACGGCTTGGGCATCTCCTTTCCACATATTCTTTTACACCCGAAGGAAAGAAATATGCGGAGTATAAGCCGCTCGACTTCATTTTCACGCCTCAGCTGCGGCCGGAGCGCGAGCACGTGATTGCCGATCACACTTTTCGGTCGCCTGCACTGCTGTTGCAGAAAGGCCCATACTTCGCCGCGCTCGTGCCGGATATCCAGACGTTCGGTGGAAAGGATAGAGCGATCAAGACTGTCGGTGACCTGCAGGTCGAAACGGCTGGCAGACCATTCTTCTCCTTCGGGCTGGAAAACTGGTATCCTGAGCCCTACAAGCTGCGCAATACGCACGTTTACTACGTTGCTCCCGATTCCCTCGAGCCGACGCTGCGTGACACGACGGTGTCGCATGGTTTTCTCCTTTTTCTCCGAGCCGATGCACCTCCGCAGATGGGGTACCGAGATGTTGTGAGATATCACTGGAGTCAATCCGGTGCCAGCAACATCCAGCAATCAAAGGGCCCGCAGGCAGAGCCATTTTCCAGCTACATCCATAAGGCGTGGTACGAATTCCTGCCGCTGATTGCTCTCGACGCTGAGTACGAGGGACAGCCGATCACACTACTGCGCCAGGGACGTCTGGCGTGGAGCAATAAGCTGCACGAAGCGGCGGACAATGACAGTTGGTTCAATGTCTGGTTCAACTCCCTCCGCACTGCGTACGGAATGTACATGCACGGCCGCAATGTCGGTGATCAGAGCCTGATACAGCGAGCAAAGCGTGTCCTGAACCTTGCACTTCTTGCGCCGCAGAAGGATGGCATCGCGCCGTCGATTTTCTATCTGGATAGCACGGGTGGACATTGGGTTGCCGACCACGCGTGGGGCGGTATTTCCAAAGGCGAGTATCTGCCGATGTTTCACAACGCGTGGACGTGCTACTGGTTGCTGCAATGGAGCGAGCTGGCACCCGAACGGCGTGACGACATTCTGCATTTCACACGGGCTTTCGCTGATTTTCTTCTTTCGAAGCAACGGCCAAGCGGCGTTGTTCCCTCGTGGTTCCATCCGCAGACGCTTGAGCCGGCAGTGGAGCTGCGCGATGAAAATGCAGAGACCGCAGGTGCCGGGTTATTCCTCGCCGAATTCTACAGGCGGACGAGAGAAACGAAATACCTTGATGCGGCCGAGCGGTGCATGAAGTACATCTTTGAACACATTCTTCCAGAGCGGAAGTGGTTCGACTTTGAAACGTTCTTCTCTTGCTCACGGAAGCCTCTTGGATTCTTTGATTCGTACACCCAGCAGCATCCGCAAAACACGCTTTCCATGCACCAGGCGGCAGAGGCGTGCGCCGAGCTCTATGCATTGACGAGTAACGCGCTGTACAAAGAGAAGGGAGTCGAGATCATTGATTACCTCTGCCTTTATCAACAGGTGTGGAGTCCCCGGTGGCTATCGTGCGAATTATTTGGCGGCTTCGGTGTGCAGAACACAGACGCGGAATGGAGTGACTCGCGCCAAGGATATTTTGCTGTCACGCTGATGAAGTACTATGAAATGACGGGGGAGAGGGAATACTTTGAGCGCGGGGTAGCGGCACTCAGAGCGATGTTTTCGCTTTTCGAGTCGCCGACCTCGCCGAGAACAGCGGAAAACTACGCCCACTCAGCGTTCGATCAGCCGGCGGGTGTCACGGGCATTCACTGGGGAACGGGGAGTTCGGTCGTGTCCATTCACCTGATTACGCAGCAGTACGGCGATGCATACATCAATGCGAAGGACCAATGGGGAGTCGGGATTGACGGGTGCAGGATTCCGTCTGTCAAAGTAAAGGATGAGTCAATTGCCGTTAAGGTCTTGGACAACGTATCTCACCCGAGATCGATCAGAGTGAAATTCGACAAGCTCGAGAGGTCCAGCTACCACGTATTGATCAATACCAAGTCGTTTGGGAAGCTTTCATCTGCAGAACTGAAGCGGGGAATCGATGTTGCCCTATGAGACTGCTGCTATGAGAATTTCTCAGAAACAATCACTCCCCCTTTCCCTCCTCATGAAAAAGTGGAAAGGCTGCCCGGCGCTCTGTCCCCCTCTGCAATGGGAACGCATTCTGCTTTCTAGAACGCAAGGGGTTACGCAAACTGTACGAAGGCCACTTCAAAATCCAATCTCGATTCTTTTCCTTTTATTGATCAACCTGATCTTGATTGTCCCTCTCTCTGCGCAGCAGGAGACGGTTTACATGTCGGTGCTCAATTCGCGCAGACATCGTATCGGGGCATTAGATAACCCGACGGTTGGTCTTTTTCTGAGCACGGATGCGGGTGTCAGCTGGCAACACAGAGGATGGGGATACACCCGTACCTTCTATGCAGAATCTGGGCTGGACGGTACTATCTGGTCAGCCTGCGGAAACGGAGTACTCCGTTCGACCGACGGCGGTGCAACATGGAGGATTACCACCGGTTGGGAAATCACGGAAGTGTTGAGAGTCAAAGCTGACCCAAGGAATCCCGCGACGGTCTACGCTGCAACAGCCTATGGCATTTTCAAGACAACGGACAGCGGTGAATCGTGGCAGGAGAAGAACCAGGGATTTCGGAAAGCATTCACGTCGGATATTGTCATCGATCGAACGAACGGCTCACTGCTGTTCGCTGGCACGGAGGAAGGAATCTACCGAAGCACAGATGGGGGTAATCGGTGGTCGCCCGTTGGAGCGAAACCAAAGGGCATTCGAACGGTCGTACAGGATCCTCATCGTGCTCAGACATTTTGGGCCGGGACAGAAAATGACGGCGCAGCTGTTTCACGCGACGAAGGGAAGACATGGCAGTCCGCCCATGGCGGCATGAAACATCTAACAGTTTACACCATAACCTTTGACCCTGCAGTTTCTGGGACCGTCTATGTTGGGACACACGGCGGTGGAGTCCATCGGTCCCTCGATGACGGAAGGACATGGAAACAGTGCAGCAAGGGGTTGAACAATCTGGTCGTTCACTCACTTGTTGTGCTGCCGTCGAATCCGCGAATTATTCTTGCTGGTACCCTCAACGGAGGACTGTTCAGAAGCACAGATGGAGGCGATCATTGGAATTTCAATAGCCAGGAAGAAGGTCAAGCATGGGGCTTGTCAGTGCGATGAAGCGCTTTCCAGCCATAGTGTGCCCGATTCTTCTGGCCGCGCTGATCGGTGTGAGCCGGGGCCAATCTTCGTTTGAGCAGCGTCGCCTGCGGCTGATTGATGTTGTCAGCGGCGAGCGAGACAGAGGATTCTTCACGGTAACAGCGAAACTCGTCGCCGACAGAGACAAGGAGTTTGCCCTTCAGATGCTGGATTCGCTCACAACTGACGAGAGCATCGGCGGGATGTTTTACTCCTACGCCGCAATCGGCTGCTATCTGACGCTGCATGGTCAATTGCCGGATTCGCTGAACCGTAAAATCCGCCGGGCGTTTCGGGAACGCACGATGTATCGTGGTGACACAGAGAATCACTGGGTCATGTATTACACGGGAATCTATCTGGCGGCGCAGACGTGGCCGAATGAGAGCCGCTCGCAATGGTTCAATGGGAAGAGCTCTGAGGAGAACTTCATGGAAGCGGAAGGGTGGTTGAATCAGTGGATCAAGGTTAGTTCCACAATCGGGCAAGGGGAGTTCGATTCCCCCACTTACTTCATCACCTTCATCACTCCGGTCCTGACGCTCTACGAGTTTGCGAGGGATCCGGTGATGAGGAAAAAAGCTCAGATGATGGCCGACCTGCTTTTCGCCGATTTTGCCGTGGAGCACCTGAAGGGGAGCTACTGTGGAGGCCATAGTCGGGATTATCCGGAGGATATCATCAATCCCCTCGCTGCACCGGCGGCGCTCTGGGCGTGGCTGTATTTTGGTGAGCCACAACTGGAACTCTGGCAGGAGACGCGATTTCGGCCGCGCCATCGTGGAGGATGGGAAACAGTGATTGGAGCAATGAGCTCATATCGTCTTCCCGATATCATCTATCAGATTGCAGCGGATAGGAGCAAGCCGTATGTGCACACGGAGACCAAGCGAGTTCGCAATGTGATACGGTTCGGTTTGGAAAAGAACCCGCCTGTCTATAAGTACATGTATATGACGCCCCACTATGCGCTCGGTTCGCTCCACGGCGGAATTCTTCAACCAATCCAGCAACACACGTGGGATGTAACGTATGTTTCGGATAAGCCCAACAACACAATCTTCACTCTTCATCCATTCTATTCCGGCAAAGAGTTGGCGATGTTCTTCCCCGAAGAACAGAAGTTCCTCGCAGACGAGGTCGATCGTTACCACAAGGTGTACACCAATCCCCAGAAGTGGAATTCGAGTTCTCCGTACGAGCAGACATTTCAGTACAAGAATACCATCATCGTCCTCTATGATATTGTCAAGGGTGCAATGCACCCGCACATCGACGGATTCTTTCCAAAGAATCTCGACGAGCGAATTGAGGACGCGTCCGGCTGGATTTTCTGTCGCGCAGGCACAACATATGTGGCGTTCTATCCCTTGAAGCCTTACCAGTGGATTGAGGAGGATGTGAATTGGCGATGGCGCAGCAAGGAACTCAAGAACGGTGTTGTTCTTGAAGTCGGGTCATCGGACGAAGACGGATCGTTTGAGCAGTTCAAACAGCGAGTAAAAAGAAGGAAACCTGAGCTCCAAGGGTTTGACAAAAACCCGACTGTGCAGTACAGGACGAGGTCAGGCGATCGTATGAAGTTTACATTCAACAGGGAGAGGGTATTAAACGGCAAACCGGTGAAGCTCACGGACTACAGATCCTTCAACGGGCCGTTCTTGCAGAGCGACAGAGGTAGTGGTGTGGTGAAAATGACCTACAAGGATCGGGTGAGAGTGCTCGATTTCAACACAGTAACGATCAAGGAATGATGTCAGTCACGATCAAGACGATTTTGCTCTTTCTGTCGGTTCTGGCAGGGGACTGGCTTCTATCCGGTGGCCAGGACGCAAAAGGGCAGAAGAAGGATCAACCGAGCTACTATGCGGCCGTGTGCTTAAATCGCGAGCATGTTTCTGTCGGCGCCTCGAGCAATATCGGCCTCTTCAAGCGAGAAGTTGGCGACACAGGGTGGCGCAACATCTATCGTCCGAATCTGTTTGCTTTCGGCATAGGGTTTTGGCAACGGGGTTCAATCAGCCGGTACTACATCGCAGGAGGGAACGGTCTGCATCGCTCGACAGATGGTGGGGAATCCTGGCGAGTTTTGACAAGCTGGCAGACCGAGGAAATCCTCTCGGTTGCCCTGGACCCGATCGATTCAAGCATCCTGTATGTGGCGACTCCGTTTGGTGTTTTCAGGTCGACGGACGGGGGTAATCGCTGGGAGAAAAAGATCAAGGGGATGAAGAAGTGGTTCGTGCAGCGAGTTATCATCGACTGGAAAGACCGTCGAACGCTTTACGCGGCAGCAGAGGATGATCTCTATCGATCACGAGATTGTGGAGAGCAATGGGTTGCTCTTGGTGTTGGTGTGCCGGGAATTCTGACGGTACTGCAACATCCTGTTGATCCTTCTGTGCTCATTGTCGGAACAGAGGACGATGGTGTGAGAGTGAGCGACGATGGAGGGAAAACGTGGAGAGCGAGTCGCGGGCTGCCCCAGACAGCTTTCCACGCACTCCGGTCATCGCCAGATGGGCAAACACTTTATGCCGGTGGATACAAGACCGGTCTCTGGAAGAGCGAGGACACGGGAGAAACATGGTCGCTTGCGTGGGCTGCTCGAGAAGTTGAAGCGATCTTTTCGATCTTTGTTCATCCTGGAGACTCTGGGCACCTCATTGTTGGCACGAGTGGGCAAGGGGTGTATGAGTCGCTTGATGGGGGAAGGTCCTGGAAACGCGCTGGTTTGAATGGTGCACACGTCAAGCAGATAGAACTCTATCCCTGAACCACATTTTTTGTTGAATCCTTTGCTCTACTAAATAGAAGAGAGCTAAGCTGAGGTCACAAGCTCATGAACACCGCTGGCTTCTTTCTTACAATTACTTTTTTTTCCATCTGGGCGGCAAGCGGATTGTTTGCGCAGCACTCTACAGTCTATGCTTCAGTTGTCTCAACCAAGCTCTTCGTCGTGGGCGCCGCAAATCCGAAAACCGGGCTCTTTTACCAACGATCCTCAGGCGACACGACCTGGCAACACGTTGGTCCAACCAACATTCGCGCGTTCGGCATCGCGATCCACACACCTTCACGTAAGCAATTGATTTGCATTGCATCGGGAAACGGAGTCCATAGATCAACCGATGGTGGAGCAACATGGAAAATCACGACGGGCTGGCAAATAACGGAAGTTCTCTGCGTAGCCATCGATTCCCGGAATCCAGAAATCATGTTCTGTTCAACTCCTTACGGGGTATTCAAGAGCGGTGACGGTGGCGCGACGTGGAAGGAAAAGAACAACGGATTGGTCCAGAAGTTCTCGTCGTCCATTATCATCGATCACACTCATTCAAACATCCTCTACTGCTCGACAGAAGACGGCATCTATCGGAGTGAGAATGGCGCTGATAGCTGGACGCGCACGGGGTTAAGCGTTGGCGGAATCCGGGTCGTCGCACAGCACCCGACCAATGCCGACATTCTTGTAGCAGGCACGGATGATTACGGCATCTACGTGACGCACAATGGTGGAAGATATTGGGAAAAAAGCGAAGCTGGGTTAGATCATGCAACATTTTATACCATCGCATTTGATCCGAAGAACCCGCAGACCTTGTATGCCGGGGGATATGTGACAGGAGTCTACAAGTCAACCGACTGCGGAGTAAGCTGGAAGCGAACCAACGCAGGCCTGACAAATCTCAATGTGCACTCTCTTGCCGTTGACCCGACGAACAGCGATCGGGTGTTCGTGGCCACACAGTGGGGCGGCGTCTTTCGATCGGATGACGCAGGTGCCACGTGGCGAAACGCCGGCCTGAGCGGCTCTCAGGTTTGGACGATCATGGTTCAACCATTCTGAACGAGGAATGTCGACGATGAAGTTTCCACGATTGCTGCTACTTCTCCTTCTTTTCATCCTCCCTTCCGCATCCGCTCAGATGCTTGACCGAGAGATTTATCTCAAGGAGAATGAAAAGCGCGCGACTTTTGTCACGTTGGTTTACGACACTTCGCAAGCGGTGGGATACTATCAGATTGCCGCACGGTATGCGCTCAACAAGAATATCGCTCAAGCGGATAGCATGTTTGTCGCTCTGCTCAAGGAGCCACGAGGCGATATGTTCTGGATGATCCCTGTCATTGGTGCCTACCTGCATGGCAGGGAGAAAATGTCCGTCGCGACAGACGCGGCCGTTCGACGTGCGTGGAAAACGTACGCCCCGTACCGGGGTGATACCGAGAACCACTGGTGTATGTACTACTCGGCTCTTTTCCTTGCGGCCGAGCAATGGCCCAATCTGTCGGGATCAGAATGGTACAACGGGAAGAGTTCCGATGAAAACAGCGAGGAGGCAAAGGAGTACCTCGCTCACTGGATGCAAGTCACGACGACGATTGGCCAGGGGGAATTCGACTCCCCCGACTACTTCGCCGAATACGCCATGCCGATGATCCTCCTCTCCCAGTTTGCTCACGATCCAGAAATGAAGCAACGCGGGAGAATGATGGCAGATTACATTTTCGCCGATTTTGCCGTAGAGCATTTGGATGGCCAATACATCGGGGGGTTCAGTCGCATTTACCAGCCCGCAGTCTACAAACCGCTGCTCTCCACTGCCTCTGCGTTTGCCTATCTTTACTTTGGCACAGGAGAGCCGACGAATTCCGGCTGGATTGTCCTCCCGGCTCTTTCAAACTACCGACTACCCGAGATCATCTACAAGATCGCGATCGATCGGACCAAGAGTTACATCCACAAAGAACGTAAGCGCGTGCGCAACGTCATCCGCTTCGGTGCGGAGAAGAATCCCCCTGTCTACAAGTACTCGTATGTCACGAAAGACTATGGTCTTGGTTCGCTGCACGGCGGCATCCTCCAGCCAATTCAACAGCACACGTGGGGTGTGCGCTACTCGTACGGGAGGCCGTACACGACGATTTTTGGCTTACATCCCTACTGGTCAGGCCTTGAGGTGGGCATGTTCTTTCCAGAAGAGGTGAAAACGCTCATTGCTGACGTTGTGGCCTCGAAAGGCACGTACAACAATCCAGACAAATGGACGGGCGGCTCTCCGTTCGAGAGAACATTTCAGCACAAGAACACGCTGATTGTGCTCTATGATATCGTGCCCGGGACAACCACCGAGCACATCGATGGATTCTTTCCCAGAAATCTTGAAGAACGGATCGTTGATCAGTCGGGGTGGATCGTCTGCAAGGCCGGAGACACATACGTCGGATGGTATCCGCTCCGGGGGTATGAATGGAAAGAGGAATTCGAGACCCCCGCAAACACGCTCAGCGATGTTGGCCGGCCGCAGCTTGAGCGGATCAAGGAAACGGGCAACTGGCGGCTCCGGAGCCATAACCTGCAGAATGGATATGTGATCGAGGTTCGCTCCAAGGACGAGATTGGCTCATTTGACAAGTTTCGAGAGGCGCTGCGGAAGCACATTCCTAAGTCATCGCTGAAACCAGGGGCGGTCTCTGCGCAGTACACGACGCTCAACGGAGACAGGATGGAATTTGCGTTTCCTGAGAAGCGGAGCCTCAATGGAAAATCGATTGACCTATCCAGAACAAAGCTGTTCGAAGGACCATTTCTGAATGCGGACGTCGGGAGTCAAATGCTCACGCTCACGTACAAAAATCAGAAACGGATCCTTGATTTCAAAAAGCTCAAAATCACGGAGTAGTTCAGAGCGTCATTGTGACTTTGAAGTATATGAATCATCCCCAATATCTCGACGTCGTTGTCGCGGGTTTGGCGGTGGCGGATATCATCGGACGTCCGGTAGACCTGAGAAACCTGCCGAAGCGGGGTGCACTCAAATTGATCGATTCCATCACGCTGACAACCGGTGGGAATGTCTCGAACGTCGGTATCGATCTGGCAAAGCTGGGCTTCAAAGTCGGGGTCATCACGCGGGTTGGCAGCGATGCGCTTGGCCGGTTCGTGACTCAACACTACCGGGCCTTTGGTATTGTTACAACAGGGGTCATCGTGGATGCCAAAGCGCAGACTTCAGCAACCATGGTGAGTGTCGATAAGGACGGTGAGCGGACGTTCCTCCACACGCGCGGGTGCATGAAACACTTTCGCGCCGACGATGTGCTGCGCCATCTCCCCTTGCTCCGCAAGGCAAGGATGCTTGCGATCGGTTACCTCGGGTTGCTTCCGGAGACTGAGCGAGAGTTCAAGAGATTATTTCAGACGTTGAAGACAAAGACGACGCTCAAAATTCTCCTTGATACTGCGGCGGCGCCGCGTGTCTCGCCAAGAATGCTAAGGGGATTTCTTCCGTACGTCGACTACTTCATTCCCAGCCATGAAGAGGCGATGTTGATCACAGGATGCAGGACACCGGAAGCGATTGTGAGGCATCTGCTCGCTGCGGGTGCCCCGCACGTTGTCGGTGTCAAGCTTGGATCGAAAGGATGCTTTATCGCGACACAGGAGCGCTCGGAATATGTTCAGGCGAAACGGGTCAGACGAGTGGTTGACGCGACCGGGGCTGGAGATGCATTTGTCGCCGGCTTCATTGCTGCCACCATTCACGGCCTTGATGTATTCGGTGCTGCGCGCGCTGCAAATGCAGTTGCCGCAGGTTGTGTAACCGCCGTTGGCGCATCAACAGCTATTAAGGCGTTTGAAGAGTATCTGTAGTATCTGCCCTTAGCCCGGGCCTCACTCGCCCAGGGAGAAGGATCCGGGGCAAGGTTCTTGAAAGATATGAAGCCAACCTATCACATTGTCTCGCATTCACACTGGGATCGGGAATGGTATTTTCCATTCGAGCGATTTCGAGCCATGCTTGTCGATATGGTCGAGGATCTGCTGGAACTGTTCGAGCGGAATCCTGAATTCAAGTCCTACACGCTCGACGGCCAAATGGCAGCTCTGATGGATTACCTCGAAATTCGTCCGGACCGTGCACAACGCATCCGCGAGCTCGTGGAAGCGAAGAAGCTCTTCATCGGTCCGTGGTACATTCTGAATGACGAGTTTCTCTCGAGCGGCGAGTCGCACATCCGGAATCTCTTGTTCGGTTTCCGCCTGGGCGCGCCGCTCGGTGGCGTGATGAAGATGGGTTACATGCCTGATCAATTCGGCCACATTGCGCAGATGCCGCAAATTCTTCGGGGATTTGACATTGACACCGCCATGATCTATCGCGGCTTCGGCGGTGAGCGAGGCCAGGAGTTATCCGAATACTGGTGGGTGAGTCCCGATGGAACGCGCGTATTGATGCATCATCTGCCAAAGGACGGATATAGCGCAGGATACTTTGGCACCGAGGACGAGCAGATTATACTACAGAAGTTTGAGCGCATCCGAAGGGATCTTGATGCCCGGGCTACTTCATCACAGCGGCTGTTCTTCAATGGTGGTGATCATCATTGGCCCGACGGAGCAGTCACGACGGCTATCGAGGTTTTGCGCAAGCACCATGAGGTGGAGATTGTCCACAGCAATTTTGTGGATTACTTTGATGCTCTCAAGAAAGAGATGAAGGGTGGAGAGAATCTACCTCAGCTCTGTGGCGAGACACGATTTGGATATCGTCATGCATTTGCCGTGCTGGGAGGAGTGTTCTCCAGTCGGATGTACCTGAAGCAGTTCAACGCGGAATGCCAGACGATGCTCGAGCGCCACCTTGAGCCGTTAAACGTCCTTGCTTCACTTCAAGGCATGCGGAGCAGGACGCCGCAGATTGAACAGGCCTGGAAGTACGTGATTCAAAACCAGGACCACGATGCCATTTGTGGCACGAGCGTGGATGAGGTGCATCAGGAAATGGTTGTGCGGTACAAGAAAGCAAAGCAGATCGGTGAGCATGTCAAGGCAGAATGCTTTGGCCAACTGCTGCCGTACGATGAAACGGCTCATAAAGATGAGCGATATGTGTTCGTTTTCAATCCATCACCATTCGTTCGAAGCGACGTTCTTGAGACGAACATCGAATTCTATCTGCAGGATGTCGTTGTGGGATTGAACCCGGAGGTCAAAGTAGCTGGTAAAGCTCTGCCCATCAAGGGCTTCAAACTGCTTGATGCCCGGGGCAATGACGTTCCCTATCAGATTCTCAATCGTGAGGAAGCTTTCGGCCTCACTTATTCCAAGCATGATTATCCTCATCAGACGCTTGTCGATCGCTTCTCCATCCTTGTTGCGGCTGACGATGTTCCGCCGCTCGGCTGGAAGAGTCTGAAGGTAGTTACAGCAGAGGCTTTACCTCATTACAGCTCGCTTGTCCGCAGCGGCGAGTTTTTCATTGAGAATAACTTCCTGCGAGTTGAGACGCAGGCGGACGGCATGGTAAGGATTGTTCATAAGGCCACAGGGACGCTCTATCAACCCATGAATCTCTTCGAGGATTCCGGGGACGTCGGTGATGAGTATACGTACTCCTATCCAGAAAAGGATGAATGGTTTTATTCGCATCAATTTCCAGCGAGAACGGGTCTCCTCGAACAAGGACCTCTGAGGGCGGCACTGAAGATCGAGCATCGAATGCAGCTCCCACAATCTGCTTCAGTTGATGAAAAGAGGCGTTCATCCGAAAAAAAGGAGTTTCTGATTACAACAGTTCTCTCACTGACATCGAGATCGCGCAGACTTGATGTCAAGACAACGGTGCACAACACCATCAGCGATCACCGGCTTCGCGTTCTCTTCGCTACAGGGGTTGACACGATCAGATCGCTGGCTGAAACACCGTTCGCTGTTGTTGAACGGGAGCACCGTGACCACGACGTGTCGCAGTTTCCCTTCGAGCATCCGGCGAGAGTTGCACCAATGCAGCGGTTCGTGACGATTCGGGATGCGAGGAAGGGCTTCACGCTGATCGTCAAAGGACTGCCGGAGTATGAGCTCAAACTGGACGACCGGGGCACGCTCGCCCTGACTCTCTTACGGTGTGTTGGCAAACTCTCTGGAAGAAACTTGATCACGCGACCGGGGGGAGCGGCTGGCTGGTGGAATGAAACACCCGAAGCGCAATGCCCCGGCACCCATACATTTGAATACTCGCTGTATCCTCATGCTCCGTCTGAAGCAGAAACATGGTCATCGATTTTGAAGGAGGTTGAGGAGTGTACCGTCCCGCCTCTTGTCATCAAGCGGAAGAACGACCAGAACAACCTTGAGACTTCGTTTCTTTCCATACATCCCGATCATCTTCTCCTGAGTGCGCTGAAGGAAGCAGATGATCACAACGGTGTGATCTTGAGGCTCTGTAATCCCGTGGCGTTGGAAACAGAGGGGACGATCCATTTTCAACGGACGGTTCAGGAGGCTTATCTCACAAAGCTCAACGAAGAAAACATCGAATCCCTGGATATCAACGGTGGTCACGAGCTGCGGGTTGCCGCGAAGCCATATCAGATCGTGACAATCAAGCTGAAATTCTGATCGCTCAATGTTGCAAGGGCTGCTCGGGAGCAGAACTTCCTTGCAACGCGTAATCGTAAGTGGTCACTCATCACTCATCACTCATCACTCATCAATCGAAAATCGTCACATGTCTACTCTCCCAGGTAATCAGCTTCGCAGCAGC
>CAZTKU010000010.1:0-28835 GCA_964614245.1 uncultured Ignavibacteriaceae bacterium | reverse complement strand
TTGGGGCATCGGATCCATTTGGCACAAACACGACGATCTATAGAACCGGCATGCTTCATCCTGAACTGCTTCCCCATTCCGGTACGAACGGCGCGAGCGCTGTTGAGAATTTTGCGTCGGAGCATCGACTCTCTCAAACCGTCACCCTTCCAGCAATCGGAAATCTCACACTGGAGTTCTGGATCCGGTGGAAAAATCAATTCGCGGCGGGGTGGCTCTCCCCGGGGCAGGATATCGTTGTTACATTTAGGAATCCCGCGACTGATGCAGTTCTTGGTACGTTTTTCCAAGCTTCCGCACTCGGTCTTCCACGGTTTTCAGGTGGCGGCGACATTACTACAGCGAACTACGAGAAAAGGATCGCCGATGTCACGGCATTTGCGGGTCAAACGGTCAAACTGGATTTCGCGATCAATGGTCGGAATGCTACGATCTTTGTTGATCTCGACGACATCGCAATTGTCCAGGTCATTACCAATCATCCTCCAGTAGCGAACGCTGGCCTCGATCAAACGATTAACTGTGTAGGGCCATCGGGAGCGGCTGTCAATCTCGATGGTACTGGCTCGAGCGATCTTGATGCCGCCGATGTGCTTACATACACATGGACGGGTCCTTTTGGGACGGCAAGCGGAGAGACCCCCACTGTGCCGCTTGGCGGTGGAGTGCACACCATCACCCTTACCGTTGACGACGGACAAGGGGGCACGGCGACAGACGAAGTTGTTGTCACGGTTAACCTGGACGTAACAGCTCCCGCAGTTACGTTGAACGGCCCAAGCTCGATAACGCTCGAATGTCCAGGGCCCTACAACGAGCAGGGTGCGACCGTCACGGATGATTGTGACCTCGCTCTGAGTGCTTCGATCACAGGATCGGTCGATGTTCATAGAGTAGGGACATACACCCTTACGTACGCGGCCACCGATGCCGCCGGTAATACGTCAGCACCGGTAACCCGGACGGTGAACATGGTTGACACCACACCGCCCGTAATCGCTCTAAACGGGGACGCTGAAATTACGTTGGAATGTCCGGCGGCGTACAACGAACCCGGTGCGGTTGTCACCGATAATTGCGAGCCATCTCCAACACTCGTGATCTCCAGCTCTGTGAATAGTCATGTGCCCGGGACGTACACGATCACGTACACTGCTACCGATGCCAACGGGCTTACCTCGACCACGACCCGGACGGTCAAAGTCGTTGACACCACCCCACCGACAATCACGCTGAACGGCGCCAATCCCATGACGCTCGAGTGTCCAACGCCATACGTGGAGTTAGGTGCAGTCGCAAGTGATGCATGCGATCCCTCACCATCATTGGTCACAACCGGTAGTGTTGACGCCCATACGCTTGGGTCATATACCATAAGGTATACAGCGACCGACGCGAGCAATAATACGTCGTTTGTGGAGCGAACGGTCAACGTTGTTGATACGACACCGCCGTCGATCACGCTGAAGGGTGCAAACCCGATGGTTCTCGAATGTCCGGCGACGTACAACGAACCGGGAGCGGTTGTAACGGATGCGTGTGATCCCTCGCCCACCCTGACCATTGACGGGACCGTCGACGGTGGTACCCTTGGGACGTATACTGTGAACTATACGGTGTCGGATCATTCTGGGAACGCGACGGTAGCCATCCGAACGGTGATTGTGCGGGATACAAAGGCTCCGTTGTTCTTCAGCTTTGTCGCGACCCACTTGCTCCGGCCGCCCAACCATAACCTCGTCAATGTGGGTCTGAAGATCAAGGTGCAGGATGCGTGCGACCCTGATCCCACCATCACTGTAAAAGTGTATAGCGATGAAGATGATGTAGACGCGCAGACTGGTGACGACCACTCGCCCGATGCCGCTGATATTGGTGTGGGGACTCTCCGGCTCCGCGCAGAGCGCAGCGACAAGAAGTATGGCCGGGTATACCTTATTGTTCTTAAGGCGACCGATGAGTCGGGAAATTCCTCATACGCGTACAGTACTGTCGTTGTGCCAAAAGCTCAGAACCTCGCGTCAATTGCGCTTGTTACCGCACAGGCGGTGGCAGCGAGACTCTCTGCTCGTCCCGATGGTTCTCGGTTTACGCCATATCTCGTTGGGGATGGCCCCGTCATCGGACCGAAGCAATAACCGGTATCAAATTCTTGTGTGAAAACGGGGAGCCTGAGCAAGGCTCCCCGTTGTTTTCTATCCCACGGTTCCCCCAAACGTCCCCCGACCGCCCTTGCTTTTCGAGTGAGAATTGAATAAGCTTTTGCCTGGCGCAAGTCAGAGAGCTTCGCGGTTTGCCTAGGCTCCAACCGTTTCCTCTGTCCATTTCGTCTCTCAAGAGCCAAGACTTCATATCCTTTTTGTCCCAGCGAGAGCAAGATTTTTCATTCATCCCACAACACCCTCATTTTCTCTTTAAAGGAGGACCCGTGAAAAACGCATCAATGTTTTCGATTATGTGCGCTTTCCTTCTCGTTCTTCTTGGTTTCACAACAGCTTCCGCTCAGCTTGACACAGCGTTGTTCTCCGGCATGAAAGCTCGCAGCATCGGTCCTGCGGGTATGAGCGGACGGATCGGGGGCATCGATGCTGTTGCCTCCAATCCCGCTATCATTTTCGTCGGCGCGGCAACGGGAGGAGTCTGGAAAACAACAAATGGCGGCACAACCTGGAAGCCCGCATTTGATGATCTGCCGGTTGCTGCTGTTGGGGCCGTTGCGATCTTCCAGCCCAATCCTGCCATCGTCTGGGTTGGAACAGGAGAAGGAAATCCGCGCAACAGCGCAAGCGTTGGCAACGGTGCATACAAGAGTCTTGATGGCGGCTCGACGTGGACCTCTGTGGGACTCGACCGCACAGAACGCATTCATAGAATAGTGTTGCATCCAACCGATCCAAATACTGCGTACGCCGCAGCCATGGGACAAATGTGGGGAGAGAATCCCGATCGGGGGGTCTTCAAGACGACGGATGGGGGAAAGACATGGAAGAAACTGCTGTATGTGAATGAGAAAGTCGGCTGCGCGGATCTGGTGATGGATCCCTCAAATCCCAACAAGCTCTTTGCCGCGCTGTGGGAGTACCGCCGCTGGCCATGGTTCTTCAAATCAGGTGGACCGGGGAGCGGGCTTTATGTCACCTATGACGGCGGTGAGAATTGGAAGCGAATCGGTGAAAACGACGGTCTCCCGAAAAGCGATCTCGGCCGCATCGGCGTCGCGATCGCCCGGAGCAATCCGGAGGTGGTGTACGCCTTGCTCGAAGCCAAGAAGAATGCCCTCTACCGCTCGGAGGACGGCGGCAAAACCTGGAAGATGGTGAACGATTCGCGCAACGTTAACCCGCGCCCCTTCTACTATGCCGACATCCGCGTCGATCCACAAAACGAAAATCGAGTGTACAGCCTTCACTCCAACCTGACCGTGAGCACTGATGGCGGGAAATCGTTCACCAACATCACTCCCGGTTCACGTGTGCACTCGGATCATCACGCCCTTTGGATTCATCCATCTGACGGAAGTTTGTTGATTGATGGTAACGATGGCGGCGTCGCGATCAGCTACGACCGCGGAAAGACATGGCGCTTCGTGGAAAACCTCCCGCTCGCGCAATTCTACCATATCAATATAGATATGGAAATTCCGTACAACGTCTACGGCGGAATGCAGGACAATGGTTCCTGGCGCGGTCCGAGCGATGTCTGGGAAAACGGAGGCATCCGAAACTGGCATTGGAATGAAGTCGGCTTCGGCGATGGATTTGCCACACTCGTTGATCCCTCCGACCCGAGTTACGGCTATGCGATGTCGCAAGGGGGATTTCTGATTCGATTCAACTGGAGAACTGGAGAGCGGAAAGACATCCGGCCGTGGGGACCCGACGGTGTGGAGCTTCGGTTCAATTGGAATGCGGGTATTGCGAGCGATCCGCTCGATTCGAAGACGATTTACTACGGAAGCCAATTTCTCCACAAGAGCACGGATCGAGGAGAGAGCTGGACGATTATTAGTCCCGATCTCACAACCAACGATCCGGCGAAGCAGAAGCAGAATGAAAGCGGTGGTTTGACAAAGGACGTCACCGGGGCGGAGAACTTCACAACGATTATGACAATTGCTCCGAGCCCAGTGCAAGCGGACGTGATTTGGGTTGGCACCGACGATGGCAATATCCAGGTGACTCAGGATGGCGGCAAAACGTGGACGAACGTCGTCGATCGGATTCCCGATCTTCCAAAGAACACGTGGGTACCTCACATCGAAGCCTCGAAGTTTGACGCGGGCACCGCTTACGTGGTGTTCGACGATCATCGCCGGAGTAACTGGAAAACGTACATCTACAAGACTGACAACTTCGGTAGGAGCTGGACGAGCTTAACGAAGAACGACCCAAAGGCAGGATCGAAATCCTTGTGGGGATATGCACTGGTCATCGAGCAGGATCCTGTCAAGAAAGACCTCCTCTATCTCGGGACCGAATTCGGACTCTGGATCAGTATCGACGATGGAAAAAACTGGATGAAGTGGACACACGGGGTCCCAACGGTCTCGGCAATGGCACTGATGGTTCACCCGCGGGATCACGATCTGGTGATGGGGACGCACGGCAGAGCAGCGTACATTCTTGACGACATTCGACCGCTGCGAACCGTCACGAAAGAAGTGCTCCAAAAACAGCTTCACATGTTTGACATCCCGGCAACCTACCAGCATCAAGTCAAGCAAATGGATGGCTATCATTTTCCGGGGGATGCGATGTTCAGAGGGGACAATCGCCCCTACGGCGCGCTGATTACCTACATCGCGAACCCGTCAGAGGAAGAAGCAGACACGACGACGGTGGACTCAGCGGAAGAGGGGACAAAGGAAGAACAGGCGGAACCGGGTCAGCAGGACCGGAAGGAGGACAAGAAGAAGAAGGCGAAGATCGAGGTTCTCGACGCCGCGGGGAAGGTGATCCGGAAGCTCGACGGACCAATGGAAAAGGGAATCAACCGGGCGTCGTGGAACCTGCGGAGGGATGCATTCAAACAACCGCGCTTTGCTCCACCGCGTGACGAAGGCTTTACACCGCAGGGGCCAGAGGTTCTTCCGGGTAAGTACACTGTCAGGATTAAGCTTGGAAAACTTGAGGTAACGCAGGTGGTTGATGTGCTGCCCGATCCGCGGGCAAGCATTCCACTCGAAGTCCGTCGTCAGAAATACGAAACGATTGTCAAGGTAGGAGAGCGTATCGAAGTGGTTGCGGAAGCCGTCGATCGAGTTCAGAAGACACGAAGAGCGATCGACTTCGTCCTGGGGCAGGTCAAAGATCGAAAGGATGATACAGCGAAGGTGCTGAAGAAAGTCTCAGAGGATTTGAAAAAGAAGCTGACGGCGGTTGTGGACAAATTTGCGGATGAACCGGACCGCGTTCAAGGCATCACGCGCAGACCGAACACCGCTTCAGCGCGACTGGGTTATGTTCTTCGGTCGCTGAGCTCATCGTGGGATGCAGTAACGCTGACGCAGGAGACATACCGTCGGCAAGCCGAAGCAATCCTCGAGAGCGCACTGAAAGAGTTCAACAAGCTGTTTGCCGAAGACGTGGCGGCATATCGATCAAGGGTCGAAGCCGCAAACCTCTCAATGTTTCCGGACGCTGAAGCTCTCGATGTAAACTGGAAGCCGAAGAAGAAAGACTAGGCGGGAGCAGAACAAGCCCCGTGAATAACCCCCGGCTGGCACACTAGGCAGCCGGGTTTTTATTTCTGACCACGCTGGCTGCAACTTTTGCCGTTTTACTGCGTCATTCATCATGATGTCGGTATTTACGCGAAGAAGCGCATCCTTTTCCCCTTGAGAGCAGTCTAATTACCACGGATCCGAGCGATCATCTGAATACACGGGGCGAGAGAGAATTCTTCTCAATTCTCTGGAAGAGCAGGAGGCACGACGATGGCAGAACCGAAACGACTGCGTGCAATAATTGTTGATGACGAACCACCGGGACGCCAGAAGATCCGGGAGATGCTCAAGGGCGAACCAGATGTTGAAGTGCTTGCCGAATGCACCAACGGACCCGAAGCTGTTGGCGCAATTCGTTCAAAGTCTCCAGACATCGTCTTTCTCGACATTCAAATGCCGGGGTTGGATGGCTTCGGCGTGTTGGAGGCGCTTGGCGATAACCATCTTCCTGCGGTGATCTTCGTTACGGCATACGATCGATACGCACTGCAGGCGTTCGAGGTGCACGCGCTGGATTACCTCCTCAAGCCGTTCGATAAGGATCGATTCCAGCTTGCCCTCCAGCGAGCAAGAACCCAGATCGAGCAAGAGAAGCAGGGCGATTCCCGTCAGCGTCTGCTCTCGTTACTGGAAGGCATGCGGGCGGCGAGGAAACATGCGAACCGGCTCGTGGTGAAGTCGGGCGGACGCGTGTTCTTCCTCAAAACGGATGACATCGATTGGATTGAAGCCGCGGGCAATTACGTGCGGTTGCATGTGGGGACGGATACACACCTGCTCCGGGAGACGATGGGGGCGATTCAGAAGAAGCTCGATCCCAATCAGTTCATGCGAATCCACCGCTCAACGTTCGTGAATTTCGAAAAGATCAAAGAGCTTCAGCCGTGGTTTCATGGCGAGTACGTCGTCATCCTGCGAGATGGAACACAGCTGACCATGAGCCGGGGCTATCGCAGCAATCTCCCCGAGCTCCTGGGCAAAGCTCTTTGAACGGGATCATCGATCCTTATGTTTGGACTCCCTGTACCGCAGGACAAGCCGTCTATCCCAAATCGATTGTGCGGAGACCGATCAAGAAGTATGCTGGCATAGCGATGATGGGGTGTGAGGTTTGTGGGAAGCGTCGCTGACGAGCTGAACTTCTTTGTAAATATGAATACAGTTTTGCAGGTTGTATAGCCCGCTATTGACCAGGGTGCAACACTCAGACCATTGACACATTGGGCTTCCCCCGCCTGCAGCGTTCGGGCGGACTCCTCCTTCTCCCCAAATGTGCATGTCGGTTGCATCTCCAGACGAGGGTGGCAAGGCGGGCTATATTTTTTCCCGAGAATCCCGCCATGCATCCTCCTTCTCGCTTCAGAAGCCAAGAGCCGCGCTGCAAAGCGCAGCGGCAAGAACTTGCCATCTGAATTGTTGGATCTCAATCGATTCCTCTCCCTCGGCTCTGTCAACCCGTCCCCACATCTGTTCATTCCACCGCGTTTCTCCATTTCTAAGATAGGCGCTGCTATAGGTCTGAGATTGAGCGTTCGGTGTCCCGCGACCTTTAGAGAAAAGGCCCTGAGCATCTTCGGGGGCTTTTTGCTATACTGGGGTAAATCTACCGCCTGGTGTCACTCCGGGCTTTCACTTTCAATAGCCAGAAAGGAGAAATCGTGAGGTTGCTTGCGTTGTTCATGCTCACTGTCGCGTTGGTTACCTCGCTAGGCTTTGGACAGTCAAAGACCGGGAATCTCTCCCTTACTGCCCTTGTCGCGACGGAACGTGCGTTTGCGAAGACCAGCGTCGAGAGTGGGATCCGCGAGGCGTTCCTCGAGTTCTTTGCGGATGATGGCATCGTGTTTCGCCCTCATCCGGTTGTTTATAAAGAGGCGGTCAAAAATGTGCCGCTGCCACAGAATCCAAAAGCGGTGACACTCAACTGGGAGCCCATATACGCCGATGTCTCAGAGGCAGGCGACTTAGGATACACTGCCGGCCCCTACACGTTGACGGACAATAGTCCGGAAAGGCGGCCCGAGCAATATGGATACTTCTTTTCCATCTGGAAGAAGCAGCTTGATGGAAATTGGCGGGTGGTTCTCGATCTCGGAATCCAAAACCCTGAACCGTATCGTGGGCCGAGAACGCTTGAGTCGGCGCAGACAATTCTGCGGAAATCCACAGAGTCCAATGTGATCCTGGAGAATGAGCGAAAAACGCTGATAGGCGCCGAACGTGAGCTACTCAAGTCGGTTCAACAGCGTGGTGCACTCATAGGGTTTCTCAACCACTCAGACAATCACGCGCGCCTGTACCGGCAAGGGGTACAACCTATTGTCGGCGCAGAGTCTGTGGGCGCATACTTGTCGAAGAAGACATTTACTGAGACATGGGAGCCGATGAAGGCCGATGTCGCTCAATCTGCCGATCTCGGCTACACGTACGGCAGTTACGAGATGAGGGAAGAGATCTCCGAGGCTACGCGGCCGGAGAAGGGTTATTATGCTCGAGTCTGGAAACGAGATGCGAAGGGCCAATGGAAAGTCGTGTTTGATGTGACGAGCCCACTGCCGCCCGAGGCTCCGAAGACAAAAAAATGAACAATTGAAGAATTCCATTTACCTTCGGGCAGATCGTGTATCTCTGAATTAAGCGAAAGGCTTGATCGTGGATCAAACACCAACCCCATCTCCCCCCGGTACGAAAACGGGAGACATGCCAGCCGAAGAATTCCGGCAGTATGGACACCAGATGATTGATTGGGTGGCGGACTATCTCCGGGACATTGACCAGTACCGGGTGTTGCCAAACGTTCAGCCGGGTGACATTCGATGCATGCTCCCTCAGAAACCGCCCCGGACAGCGGAACCGATGAAGGCGATTCTCTCTGATTTCGACCGGATCGTTCTGCCGGGCACGACTCACTGGAACCATCCGCGATTTCTGGCGTATTTCAACTCATCGGGCAGCGCTCCCGGGATCCTGGGCGAGCTGCTGAGCGCAGCGCTGAATGCAAACGGAATGGTCTGGGAATCCTGTCCATCGGCCACCGAGCTGGAGGAGGTAACGGTGGACTGGCTACGACAAATGCTTGGCCTGCCGAGTGGATTTTGGGGAATCATTTACGACACGGCGTCAACCAGCACGCTGCACGGTATCACCATGGCCCGGGAGGCTCTCGCCGACCTGCATATTCGCGAGAGAGGCATGACGGGGAGGGTGGACCTTCCAAGACTCAGGATATACCAGTCGGAGCTCGCCCACTCATCGGTTGACAAAGCAGTCATTGCGCTTGGTTTTGGGATGGAGGGAGTCCGAAAGATACCTGTTGATGATGCATTTCGCATGCGTCCGGACGCGCTTGATGAAGCCATCAAGGAAGATCGGAAACTGGGGATTCGACCGTTCTGTGTTGTCGCGACCGTCGGGACGACGTCATGCACGAGCATCGATCCGGTGCCGGCCATAGCGGACATTTGTGAGAGGGAGAAGCTGTGGTTGCATGTGGACGCTGCGCACGGCGGCGCAGCCGCACTTGTGCCGGAGATGCAGCACGTGTTGGCCGGCTGTGATCGGGCGGATTCCATTGTTATCAACCCACACAAGTGGATGTTCGTGCCGGTTGATCTCAGCGTCCTGTACACCCGCAAGCCGGAGATCTTACGCCAGGCATTTACCTACGTCCCCGAATACCTTCGCACGGGCTACGATGAAAAGGCGATCAATTTCATGGACTACGGCATCCCGCTGGGGCGAAGGTTCAGAGCGCTGAAACTGTGGTTCGTCTTGCGATATTTTGGCTGGGAGGGAATGGCGGCCCGAATTCGCGAGCACATGAGCATAGCGAACACCTTTGCGCGGTGGGTCGACGATCATCGAGATTTTGAACGGCTCGCTCCGGTTCCGTTGAGCACCGTGTGCTTGCGTGCGCATCCGCCCGGGATGGATCGCGAGGGCGATTTGAATCAACTGAACGAGAAGCTCTTCCACGCTGTCAACCGGACGGGCGAGGCGTTCGTGTCCCACACAAAGCTCGGGGATCGTTACACAATTCGTGTGGTCGTGAGTCACTTACGAACACAAGAGGCGCATATCCGGCGGTTCTGGGAGCTGCTTCAGGAGCAGCTCCTCATGCTTCTGCCAAAGAGCCGCTGAATGCGTTGAGAAAAAGAATGCCCTTCGGAAACCGTTGGACTGTAGCACATTCGGAATGCAATGTGTACCAAGGTCGGTAGGGAAACGCCATGGCACAGAGGAGTGTTTTTGAACGACGTTGGGTCCGGTGGATCCTCCTTTTTCTCATTTGGACTGCTGTGGGCCTCTTCTTTGCCTCGCAATCGTCTCTCTGGGATCGGTACATCTACGAGAGCCCCATCACGCGAGAGCGTGCGCTCATCACCAATCTTTCCTTTTATTATATCTGGGCCTGTCTCACCCCAATGGTGCTGCGGCTGGGAAGGCGTTTCCAGTTTGAGCGCAGCTCGTGGGCGAGATCACTTCTCGTTCACCTTCCAACAAGCCTTCTGCTGTCGACCATTCAGCTCCTGATTGCGGAGATTGTCTTGCAGTCGTTTCTGTCCGAGCCCCTTGAGTTGTACGAAGCGTTTCGATCGATTCGATTTTCTTTCGTGTTCAACTTCCATATCAATGTGCTGACCTACTGGGCGATCCTTGGGGTTGGCTACGCACGAGAGTACTATCGCAAGTACCGCGACAGGGAGCTGGAGGCCGTGCAGCTTGAAGCTCAACTCTCACAGGCCCAGCTGCAAGCTCTCAAGATGCAGCTGCAACCACATTTCCTCTTTAATACTCTGAATACGATTTCTTCACTCCTGCACAAGGATGTCTCCGCGGCGGATCGCGTGCTGGCGCGCCTTGGCGACCTGCTTCGATATTCGTTAAGCAACATTGGCGTGCAGGAGGTCACACTGCGGGAGGAGCTCGATTTCCTCCGGCGGTATCTTGAGATCGAGCAAATCCGCTTCGGTGATCGTTTAAAAGTCAACGTGGCCGTTGAGCCGGAAACCCTCGACCTTAAAGTGCCAAACCTCATCCTTCAGCCCCTTGTTGAAAATGCCATAAAGTACGCCGTCACCCCGCGAACAAACGGCGGCAGGATTGACATATCATCCCATCGGGAAAATGGAGCGTTGCGATTGGTTGTCAGCGATGACGGCCCAGGCTTACCCAAAGGAGAGGAGGGAATCACCATGAAAGAAGGGATAGGTCTGAGAAACACACGGGATCGCCTGCAACAGCTGTATGGTGACCAGCATCGGTTCACCTTGTTGAACAAGCCAAAATGTGGGTTGGAAGTGAGTCTTGTCATTCCGGTTCGCACGTCCTGACGGGGTCCATTCAGCGGGAACCAATCGGTCAGATTGGTTGTCATGCCCTATAGGTGCCTTGTTGAAAGACGCAACATATTATCAGCAAGGGCGTATCTTGAGAAAGGTGCACCGGAGGCATTTGTGTTGAAGGAGGGCGCCATGTCAGCGCGAAGAAAGATGTTCTGTCTTACGAGTCTCTTCTGTGCAGTCCTCGCATGTCAAAACTTGCTTGCGCAAGGTCCACGGGCAGACCGGGAACAGAAGAGTATAAATTCGAAGCACTTTTATGAAGAGGCATTGGAGAAAGATTCCAGGAACGCCGAGGCGCACTATCACCTGGGCGTAGAGAATCTCCGCGAACCTCAAAACACCGAAAAGGCCGTCGAACACCTGGAAAGAGCCGTCGAGCTCGACAACGACAATGCCGAATACCACTACAAGCTGGCAGAAGCGTACATTGCCGACTTCACGTACGCAAGCATTTTCCGAAAACCGTTCATTGCGACAAAGGTCAAGGCGCAACTCGAAGAAGCGGTGGAGCACGATCCTCGATCGCCACAGTATCGTGAAGCGCTGATACAGTACTACGTGTATGCACCATCGATTCTGGGAGGGAGTTTTCAAAAAGCGCGAGAGCTAGCTGACGGCATCAGGGCCATTGACCCGTATCTCGGCACGCTGGCACACGCGAGCATCTATGCCGAAGAGGGGGAAGGGGAAAAAGCAGTGACCCTATACAAAAAGGCCATCAGGATGTTTCCAAGAGGGTGGCAGGCATATCAACGGTTCGGCAACTATTACCTGGGTGTGCGTCAGGTTGATGAAGCGATTGCGCTGTTCAAAAAGTACGTTGAAGTGGCACCGAACAACGCGGAAAGCTACAATGACCTGGGGCGCGCGTACGAGCGCAAGAGGATGTACAACGAAGCCATTGCTGCTTACCAGGCTGCATTTCAGAAGGACCCAACACGGGCGCATCTCGTATTTCGCATTGCACAGCTCTATGAGTTCAAGGGCGCGAAGAAGGAAGCGGTCCAGCACTATCTCAAGTATCTCGAGCTTGTGTCGGGCGGTCGGGCCGCGGATGACGCAAGAACCAAGATTCGCGACCTTTCAGGTTAGAACCGAAGACAGCACAACTCCCACGCATCATCCCCGGCGCACAACCGGGGATGTTTGTTTTTTGATACACCCGCCGAACCCTACCGCGTTACAGCCACACTCTACAATCCTGGCGTTGATATCTTCGTCGATCACGCAAAATCCCTTCGTGTAGTCCCACCCCCGAGTTCATCTTCACACCCGTTCTCACCGCGTTCGTCATGCAAAAGCATCTCCTTGTCTTGCCAAGCAAGCCTCTCATCACAATGTGATTGCGCGATCGTGGTGACGGTGGTACAATGGTGCAAGACCCTAAAGAAGGGACAGCACGATACTCACCGGCGAAGGAGGCCTGGTCAATCCCGCACGCCTGGATTTGAGGCGAGGGAGTTAATCCTTGAGAGAACTTACCAAGCTGTATCAAGCCTGCTGGGAAGCCCTGCGACAATCACCTTGCGCCGCGCGATGCACGCGGAGTTGTTGAAGACGCACACCCCCCAAGCGGCTCATAATTCATTTCATGCTTCATTCATTGCGTAAGGAGAGAGCGTATGCGATTCAAGCTCCTTTCAGGACTTATTGTCTTCATGCTCTTGCCACTTTTTCTTGTTGCAGGAACAAAGGGGAAGATCCGGGGCAGAGTGACAGACCGGGCGACGGGCGAGGTGCTCGTTGGCGCGAATGTGACGATTGTCGGGACCACCGCTGGTGCGGCAAGCGATGTGGACGGCGAATACATTATCGTGAACGTCGATCCGGGAACATACCAACTGCGGGCGAGCTTCATTGGCTACCAGGCGGTTACCCTGTCCAACATCCGCGTAAGCGCCGACCTGACGACAGAAGGCAATTTTCCGCTCTCTCTGGAGGGCGTGACGCTAGGAACGGTGGAGATTGTGGCAGAACGGCCGCTGGTCAACAAGAACGCGACGAACGCTGTGCGTATCACCCAGGTTGAGGACATCCAGAATATCCCGGTCCGCGGTCTGAACAACGTTCTTGCTCTATCAGCGGGGGTTGTGTTACAGGATAACGTGGTATTCATCCGCGGTGGCAGGCAGGACGAAGTTGGCTTCTATCTTGAGGGTGTCTCCATCACCAATCCCATGGTCGGAGGCCGGGCGGTAAGTCTCGTTCAGGATGCCATTGAAGAAGTCCAGGTACAGGCCGGAGGGTATAATGCGGAATTCGGTGGAGCGAACTCAGGCATTATTCAGCAACAGCTCAAGACCGGCACAGCGGCCTGGAGGGGAAGCCTGGAGTACATTACAGACAACGTTGGCCTCGAAAGCAAGCAGAACGCGTTCAGCGGGAAAAAGCGGCTTGGCGCCTACTGGTTTGGGTACAACGAATTCACCGGAACGTTGAGCGGACCACTCTTCAGTGATCGATTCAAGCTCTTCGGCTTGTTCAACTACAATTACCAGCGGGATCAAACCCCGCAGCCGTACCCGGGCGTGAATCTCGGCAGCATCGGAGATCCCTCCTCCGGGGACACAGTCAGCTTCTACTATCCGGCTGGACCACTCTACGGTAACTCACTACAGCAGTATACCTACACCGGCACGTTGAGCATGGATTTCCGTCCCATCACGATTCGGTTGGCGGGGACGTACACTTCGGGCACATCATTCAACGCGTTCAGCGCCGCACGCAACGCCGGCAATATTGCCAACATGCTGAACACAGGCCGGATTGAGCAAGTTGAGACCGGGAACGGCGCGGGGAGCATCAAGCTGACCCACATGTTGAGTTCCTCAACGTATTACGAAGTTACGCTCGGCTATTTCCGCCAGACACAAGGGGTGTTCGATCCATTGCTGAAGGATGACTACCTGGCGTATGGGGACAGCGTCTCGAACGCAGCTGCAGGCATCATCTGGCAGCGATCTGCTGCCGATATTGGCAACGGCCGCGTTGGGCGGTACTTGCGACCGACACGGCTGAGCATTTTCACCTTCGCCATCAACTCGCCGGGTGATGTGGTTGCTGACTATCAGAAGTACAAGAGAGAAAATGTCTCGTTGACGGCTGCGCTCTCGTCGCAGATCGGATCACGGCACTTTGTAAAGTTCGGAGGAGACTATCAGCGCTACACGATGCGTAATTATCAGTGGACGAACGAAGGTGTCATGGCGCTTCCAGGTTTGATCGCAGCGAACAATGCACTTCCCGACAACAGCCCACAGAAGCTCACACTTGAGCAGATCTACATCAACCGCGGCGTGAACAACTTTGGCTATGACATCTTCGGCAACGAGACGAATGCTGAAGGCCTGAGTGCACCCAAGCATCCCGTGTTTGCATCGGCATATGCTCAGGATAAGATCGAATCCAAGGATCTGATCATCAACCTCGGCGTCCGGTACGACTACATCAATACCGACAGCAAGCGATTTCTTGACCCAAGTCGTCCCGAGCTGGCAATCGACAAGAACACCGGCGCGATCAACGAAGCCGGACTCGAAAAAGTACCGAGCTTCAGTTCTCTGAGTCCGCGCATCGGGTTATCGTTCCCGGTGACCGATCAGACCGTGTTCCACACGCAGTATGGGAAGTTCGTCCAACAGTCTCGGCTGCGCGACATCTATCAAGGTCTCTACGCGACGGCTTCAAGCATTCGGGGTGGATTCTTCATCCCGGCCCCCGTTGGCTTTGATGTTCGTCCGACACGAACGACGCAGTATGAGATAGGGTTCACCCAGCAACTTGGTGATTTTGCGTCGTTTGACATCACGGGGTACTACAAGGACATCCAGGATCAAGCGGTGTACGACATGCAGACCACTGCACCCGGTTCACCATTTGGCTCCTACGCCATTCTGCGGAATGGCGATTTCGCCACAACGAAGGGTGTCGAGCTGACATTCAACATGAAGCGCCAAAAGAGGCTACAGGTGAACGCGTCGCTCTCCTTCCAGGATGCCCAGGGGACGGGGTCATTCCCCAACTCCAATCGCGGTATTGTTGCCGCTCCGCTCGATGGCGTGACGATCTTCAGGCCGCAGTATGTTTCGCCCTTAGAGTACAACAACTCGCTGCGCGGCAACGTGAGCATGGATTACCGCTTCGACAAGGATGACGGCGGACCGATCCTCGAGAATCTCGGCACATCAGCGCTGATCAGCTTCAACAGCGGTCACCCATACACGCGAGGGATCGGCGGCGAAGATCTTGAGGGTGACGCCCGCGATCGGCAACCAGTTGAGCCCCTGAACACCTCGACAACACCGTGGGTGTTTCAGGTAGACCTGAAGATCGACAAGACGATCAATCTCTTCGGGAAGCTCAATGCCAATGTCTACGTGTTTGTTACTAACCTCTTCGACGCTCGCAACATCTACAACGCGTTTCTCAGGACGGGAAGCGTGGATGATGACGGGTACTTGAGCAACCCCGACCTCGGCGGAAAGCTCATTCAGACGCTCGGACCCCAATACGAAGCGCTGTATAAGGCGATAAACATCGACTACTACGAGCGCTATCAAAACGCCGTGGGCCTGGCGACAGTCCCGTTCTTCTATGGACCTCCGCGACAGGTGAGGCTAGGTGTTCGGTTGGAGTACTAACCGGTCGCGGCACGATGACTGAATTGACTGCCTAATCGAGAAAGGAATGCGTAGCGTATGAAAACGAGATTCTCCATGCCTCTGATAGCACTCTTCTTAGGCGTTGTGTTGCTGGTGCCAGCTCTCCACGCTGAGGGCGACAAAAGCAAGGGAAAGGCGCTCTCGAAGACGGTCGGATCACCTATTCGAACCTATCTGAACATCAACAATATCTCCACGGTACTGAAGAACGACGGGACCGCTGATATCGATGTCGCCGAGCAAAACTCGGGATTGGTGTTTCCCAAGGGAAGCCGGAAAACGGCGATTTTCGAATCCGGTCTTCTGTGGGGGGGAAGGGTCAACAACGAGCTCCACGTCGGCGGCTCGGAATATCGCTCGGGAATGCAAGGGGGGAAGATTCTCTCACCCGGGATAGCAGAAGATCCCGATCTACCCAAGAACAGAATCTACCGCGTGCGGCCGGACTACAAAACGGGCGATCTGAGTTCTGAGGTAAGGGATGAGGGCGGATCACAAGACCTGGTTCGTGCCCAGTACGATCGCGACTGGAAAGAATGGCCGGCAGCAGACGGCGCACCATACGACGATAAGAACAACGACGGTCGCTACGACCCCGATGTCGATGTTCCAGGTATCAAAGGTGCAGATCAAACCATCTGGTTTGTGTGTAACGATCTCAACACGGGCTTGACAACAAACATGTTCGGCACAAATCCCGTCGGGATCGAGATGCAGGTGACGGTCTGGGCCTATTCGCAGCAGGGTGCTCTGGGCAACATGATCTTTAAGAAATATCTGATTATCAACAAGAGCACCGAGACTTTCCGAGACGTCTACGTATCACAATGGGCCGACCCCGATCTGGGAAACTCCACTGACGATTATGCGGGCTGCGATACAACGTTGAGCCTCGGGTACATCTATAACGCCAACGCGGTCGATGCTACCTATGGCGATCTCCCGCCTCCGTCCGCAGGATTCGACTTCTTCCAGGGACCGATCGTTCCCTCACCCGGGAGTACGGCGATCTTCAAAGGAACAAAGATTAGCGGGTACAAGAACCTCCCGATGACCGCCTTCTTCTATTTTGCCCGCGGTGATGCCACGGTGACCGACCCAACGCTCGGTGATCCCGCCGGGGCGGCTCAGTATTACAACTTCCTTCAGGGTCGCATCGGCTTGACCGGCGATCCATTTGTCGATCCTAACACACAGAGTCCGACGGCGTTTGCGCTCGCCGGAGATCCCATAACCCGTTCGGGATGGATCGATGGGCAGGTTCTGCCGCCCGGTGATCGTCGTATCGGTCTTGCCTCCGGCCCATTCAACATGGCTCCAGGAGACACCCAGGAAGTTGCCGTTGCCGAACTCTGCGCAGGGGCCATACCCGGAGTCGATCGGCTTTCAGCGATTGGCCTGCTGAAGTTCTATGACCGGCAAGCTCAACTCGCGTATGACAACTTCTTTGAGCTTCCAGTGCCGCCACCCCCACCGGCTATTACCGTCTCCGAGCTCGACCGCGAAATCGTGATCAACTGGGGGAGCAACATGGGGTCAGCCCAAACGACCGAGGGGACCGATTCAAAAGGATTCAAGTTTCAGGGGTACAATGTTTATCAATTGCCATCGGCATCAGCAACAATCGACAACGCAAGACGCATCGCCACGGTTGACGTTGTTGATGGAATTGGGAAGATCGCAGATCAGGTCTTTGACGCTTCAACTGGTGTCGTTGCGACGCGGGTTCGTCAGTTTGGCAACGATACGGGTATCAAGCGGTTCCTCAATATCAAGAACGACGAGCTGCGCGGCGGAGCGCCGCTTGTCAATGGGATACGGTACTATTTCGCTGTGACATCGTATAGCTATAATCCCGATCCGAATGCGGTGCCGAACAACCTTGAAAACCCTCTCGTGGTCCTCACGGCTGTTCCGCACAGCGCCAATCCGGGTGTGCGGTATGAAACATCTTTTGGAGACACTGTTGCAGGTGTGACCCATTCGGTCTCTGCTGGATCAAAAAGCGATGGTGTTGTCATTCCCCTTACTGTTGATGCTTCAAAGGTCACCGGCCACACGTATCGCGTTTCGTTCAGCGGCACTGCAGGACAGGTCAATTGGTCCCTCATGGACGTAACCGCAAACACGACCTTGCTTTCGAACCAGACAAACCAATCAGGCGATAACACTTATCCCATTGTTGACGGTTTACAGGTGAAGGTCATTGGACCTCCGCTTGCGTTCAAATCGAACACCGACAACGAAGCAGCAGGGATCGTCGAAGTGAAATATGGCGGACAGCCGCTTCCGGCAGAGGGTTATGATGCAGCAGGCGCACAGTTCACCGGCAACACCGTGTGGCACAGCGGCAACTGGAGCGGTCCGGCGGAATCCGCACACGATCGTTTCTACGTGAGTGCGGGCGGCGGCAGCGGCACGCTCGATAGATTAACGCGCTTCATCGACTTTGCCGTCCCTCACGACTATGAAATCCGCTTCACTACACAGGGTGGATACGGCGTCTATGCGTTTACGGATGACAAAGTCTGCACTGTTCCCTTTGAGATCTGGGATATCGGCGTTGGTACGCCGGATGACCCATCCGACGATCGCAGAATGATCCCCTTTATCAACGAGAATGATTCGACAAAAGCTCAATGGGGATGGGCTAACGGCACAGATCCGGCTCTGGGATATCCTGCGTCAGACTGGATCTACTTCATGGATCCTCTTGACAAGACGCCGGGCTCGGCATCGTATGACAAATTCGCGGCTGCATGCCAAGCCTCCGGTGGTCCGGGAGCAACCTATGCAACATCCTCGACGGACAGCTACTTTGCAGACTTCCATGATGGCTTTGTCTACCCGATCGGGCGGGTGATTATCTGTGACCTCGACGGGGACGGTGCCACGCCGCCTGCAGGCACAGTTATTCGATTCATCACGACGAAACCGAACACCGTGCAAGATCAATTCACATTCGTCGCGCCCAGTGTCGATGTGAATCAAGTTGTAGCGAAGTCTGATGTCGAGAAGATCAACATCTTCCCGAACCCGTACTATGGGGTGAACAATGAAGAGCTCAACAAGTACCAGCGCTTCGTGACGTTCAACCATCTGCCCGAACAAGCTACCATCCGCATCTTCAACCTTGCGGGTGTGCTTGTGAGAACCATCCGGCACGATCAACCCGGGAGCCAGTTTGAACGATGGGATCTCTCGAACGAGCAGGGCCTGCCCATCGGAAGCGGGTTATATGTTGCCTACATCGAGATGCCAAACCTCGGGACGACAAAAGTCCTGAAGTTGGCAATCGTCCAGGAGCGGCAGATTCTTGACCGGTTCTAGTGCCGTTTCCACAAAAAGATCTTGTGTTTCTTCAAGGGGTCGGATGTGGAAACGAGCACTAGTGCTCGCTTCCAATTATAGTATCAAAGTCAAAACACAATGTTTATTTTTGGAAGCGGCACTAGCACGCGATGGTATGCATGGAGTCTGAACAACGATGTCTCATTCATCTCAGGAGTGGACGATGAAAATCCTACGCATAGTGTTTCTTCTGGCGCTTCTGGCGTCACTGGCTGTTGATGTGCTTCACGCGGGTGCCGGTAATCGACGCGGTACCGGAGGAGCGACCGAGCTGCTCATTCCGGTTGGTGCTCGCGATATCGCCATGGGAGGATCAACAATCTCAACGACACACGGAATTGAAGCTCTCTTCTGGAATCCCGCCGGTGTCGCAAGAATGAACGGCTCTGTCTCACTGATGCTTTCGCATATGGCATACATTGCAGACATCGGTGTTGAGTACGGCGCGGTCGCAGCACAGTTTAGGGACTTTGGTGTCGTGGCCATCAGCATAAAATCCCTGACCGTCGGGGCGATCGATGTGACAACGACACAGAATCCCGACGGCACGGGACAAACCTTCACGCCACAATTTCTTACGGCCGGTCTGTCGTACTCGCGCCAGCTCAGCGACAGGGTCGCTGTCGGAGCGACGGTGAACCTTATCTCGGAGCGGCTTGGGGAAGTAAGCACGACAGGATACTCCTTCAACGCCGGCGTGATCTACGAAAACCTGGGCGATGTTCCCGGTCTGAGCCTGGGAGTAGCGGTGAAGAACATTGGACCGCAGTTGGAGTTTGACGGCCCGGGGTTGTATCGGCTGGCAACGGTGAACGACCAAAATCGCCCATCACAGTACTACAAGATTGACTCTGCGCCGTTCGAGCTTCCTTCAACTTTGGAATTTGGACTCGGCTACAGGTCTTCTCTGGCTGGACAAACCTCACTGCTCATTTCGTCAACGTTCCAGAATAATAACTTCGCGGGAGACGAATACAAGGTCGGTGCAGAGTTGGCGTACGCGAACCTGCTGTATGTCCGCGCTGGCTACTCAATGTCCCCGAAAGCTCAGGACGACGACTACCTGTACGGATTCACGGCAGGAGCCGGGTTGACGTATGAGGTTGGAGATGTAACGATCGGCATCGACTACGCCTACCGGGCCGTGAAGTACTTTGATGCGAACAATATTTTCTCCATCAAGCTTGGTTTCTGAGAGCTGAGTTGCATCACCTGCATTGCTGGAAAGGCCATCCCTGCAGTTTTCGGATGGCTTTTCCTTTTTTTCAAAGCGTACGATTTGTCACAGCAGGTTTCCTCTCTCGTGTTTTTTACGTACCTTGAAATGCAATGGTTTGGCAGCCAGCTGGCGTCCTTGAGCGGCTTCGCATCGCCGAGGAACTAACGGTTCCTCAGCTCCGTTGGAAGAGCCAGAAGTTCTCTATCATTTGAAGGTGCTTTAATGAAAAAGACGTTTTCTGTGTGGACGGGCGTTGCGATGATGGTGGTAGGAGCTATTGTTGGTTTTGAGGGGAAGGCGCTCGTTTCCGCCGACAACATCTATGAGCAACTGAACAAATTCAAGGATATCCTTGTCCTTGCCGACAAGTACTATGTTGACACGGTTGACACCCGGAAGCTCACCGAAGGGGCGATAACCGGCCTGCTGGAGCAGCTTGATCCCCACTCCGTCTATTTTCCCCCGAGGATCTTTCAGCGCGCAACGGAAGATATGCAGGGGAACTACCAGGGCGTTGGTCTGATGATTCGCGCCCTCAATGACACAATCATCGTCATTGAGCCCATGGGGGGCAGCCCGGCAACAATGCTTGGCATCCTCTCCAATGATAGAATTGTGAGGATCAACGATACAACGGCCATCGGCTTCACGGCAGACCAGGCATCGCAGCGTCTCCGGGGACCAAAGGGGACGAAAGTAAAAGTGACAATCGCCCGCCCGAGCGTCGGTGAGCTCCTTGTGTATGAGATTACGCGCGCGCAGATCGCCATCACCAGCATTGATGTTGCGATGATGGTGAACGAGGAGGTCGGCTACGTCAGCGTGAACAAGTTCGGCATGAAGACCGGCCAAGAGCTGACGAGAGCGCTCCAGTCCTTGCGTGAACAAGGCATGAAGCGGCTGATCCTTGATCTTCGGAACAATCCAGGAGGGATCCTGGATGAAGCGGTGCGCATGGCCGACCTCTTTCTGGACGGAGGAACGAAGGATAAGCCAACGAAGATCGTGTATACAAAAGCTCGCTCGGCGGAGCTCGAAGAGTCCTATGCTGCAAACAGCGGTGATCCCTACGAGAAACTTCCACTCATTGTGCTGATTGGCAATGCCTCGGCGAGTGCGAGCGAGATCGTTGCTGGAGCGATCCAGGATTGGGATCGAGGACTCATCGTGGGCGAGACGAGTTTCGGAAAAGGCCTGGTGCAGCGGCAGTGGACCTTCAACGATGGCTCGGGTCTTCGTATGACGATCGCTCGTTACTATACGCCGAGCGGACGGCTGATTCAGCGATCGTACGAAGGGAAAGCCAAGGGGCAATATCAGCTTGAGGCGTTTCAGCGTGAGGAGCAGGAGGGAGAGAATCTCGAACACAGAAAGGATGCCAAAGCCAGGGCCGATTCGCTCGGCCTTGTTTACCACACCAATGGCGGCAGGGCGGTCTACGGTGGAGGCGGCATTACTCCCGACTACATCGTCAAGCCCCCAAGCCTGAGCAAGTCGACAGAGAATCTCTTCCGCCGCGATATGTTCTATCAGTTTGTCACAGCCTATCTCGACGGCGAGGGGCGGAAAATCCGGTCAGAGTTCACCACCGATCGGAAGAGTTTCATCCGATCATATGCCGTTACCGACATGATTCTGGACAATTTCCAGACGTTCACGAAGACGAAAGGTGTGAGCGTCGAAGAGAAGGAATTCCAGCAAGATGTCGCCTACATCAAAGCGCGGCTCAAGGCAGAGATCGCGCGAGCCCTTTGGGGGAATGACGGCTGGTATCCGGTGATGTTGGAGGTCGATCCACAGTTCCAGAAAGCGGTCGGTTTGTTGCCTGAGGCTGTGAAGATTGCGAAATTGAACTAGCGGAAATTTCCTGTCATAAGAATTCACGTGCAGGTGAAGCTCATTCTTGACTGGATGATCTTCGTCTGCATTTTTTTTGCACTCGGTGTCGGGAGTCCCGTCTTTCGGAAGTGAAGGCTCCCGCCGCGCCCCCCCCGTGACGCTCTTCCTATTCTCACCTCTCACAATTAGAATGGTATTTCCTCTGCTTAGTAAAGCAGGATTGAATTGGTAATCGGAATCTCTCTTTTCGATTGTGTTTTCCGAGCCAGGGAAGATGGCATAAGATTTGACCGATTCGTTCAGTGGATTGAACAAACCTGTTGCTGCCCGCGTAGCAGGCTCAATCTCCGACACGGTGGGTTTTCCCGCCCGAACCCTGCCCGACTACGCCCGCCCGGCCTAGCCGTTCGGACGGGTCGTTCAGGCGGGGACATCGTCGGGCGGGCTCCTCCTTCATCCCACAAACGTGTCTTCGGTCGTCGGGCAGCAGCAGGTTTTGTGTTTTCTGCAAGGCGGTTGCGTGGTGCTCGGCGGGAATTTCGCTTGTGTTATCCACGCGGTGTGTAACTGATCGCGTCTCGAGAAGCGGTCGAAAAGTATCTTGAATCATCCCCGAAGGGATCCTCTTGAAACAAAGCACAAAGACCGCCAAGAAAAACAACTCGATTCTCCTGGCGGTCTTGGCTGTGAGATCTAGGCCACTGGCTTTTCGACGGAGCTTCTAGCGTCGCGTCCCCTCAATTAAAGACACCGTGACGCCCCAACTGGTGGGGTCATCCGGAGGATCGTCATTCCAGTCGTTGAATGCATGGGATCCATCGGTTTCGTAGAATACCGTATATTTTCCCGCGGGAAGAGTGATGGTGTCGTCGAAAAGGCGATTCTTGCGTGCTCCACCGGCGTACTCGGTCGTGCGATAGGTCATTTCCCATACGACCTTCCCGGTGTTGGCATCCTCAATCCATGCATAATCGGCCATGTCGCCATCCTGGCCTTCGCCAAGGGCATGAATGCGGACATCGCTCCTCTTCGTGAGCGTGAAGGATTCTCGCCTCCGCTCATCATCCCGTACGCCGACAACACGCGCGAGAACCGATTTATCCTCACCCTCTTCGTATGCACTCACATCGTTCGGGTTGAATCCCTCGCTTACCGCGTTGAGCGAGATTCCCCAATGCTCCGGGTCGAAGGGAGGCGCAGCATTCCAATCGCGATACGAGTGCGAGCCGTCGGTGACGAAGTAGACAATGTAGCTTCCTTTGTCCAGGTGGAGCACCTTGTTGACCATGCGGTTTTTCTGATCTCCCCCGGCATGCTCGGTTTCACCGTACTCCATCGTCCATAGCTTCTTTCGTGTCTTCGCATCGACGATCCATCCATAATCGGACATTTCTCCATCGCGGCCCTCGCCAACCGCGGTGATGCGCACATCCAGGGCCTTGTTGAGAGTGATGGCTTTTGACTGAAATTCATCGTCCCTGAAGCGAGTCAGATCTACAATGAGGTTCTGATCATTGGCTGCTTTGTAGTCGAATGTCTTCGCATACTTTCTCAAGGACTCGTCTTTGAGTCTGACGGTCAATCCCCAGAACGGAGGATCGTACGGCGGGGGCGCATTCCAGTCACGGTTCGAATGGGAGCCGTCGGTGACGAAATACGCCACGTACTTCCCGGCGGGGAGTGAGATCGTCTCGGAGATCATGCGGTTCTTCCGCGCGCCCCCCGCGTGACGAGTATTCCGGTCGGTCATTTGCCAGACGCGCTCGCCCGTCTCGGTATCGAGAATCCATCCGTAGTCGTATGTTGCATCATCGTTGGCTTCACCGACAGCATAGAGAGCGAGCTCCATCGGTTTGTCGAGTATGAAGCCCTGGTGCACGTAGTCGTTGTCCCATAAGCCGCTGAGTGAAACAAGAGCGTCCTTCCGCAATTGCTCGTGCCATTGTTCCACGCCTTCCTTGCCGACATGCGTTCCAGTGCCTCGAATTGTAATGGAGAGGTCTCGGTACTCGCTCCTTCTCCTGCTAGGATGAAAAATCCGGTCAGCGAGATACTCCATAAAGTCGCCAAAGCCCTCGATATTTTCCGACCAATCTGGAAATGCAGCGTAGTAGACCTCGTACTCTCCTTTTGGAAGGGTAATCTGGTCGGAGTACTCGGCAAGCCCCCGACTCACATGGCGCTCCTTCGCGTTCCTCAATTTCCAGGCAACCGCGCGCGTTTGTTTGCCCAAGATCCACGCGGTCGTGTACAGATCGCGTGTTCGATCACCGGCGCCAACAGCAGTGATCGAGACCTCCTGATCCTTATCCAGCACAAAGCCGTCCATCTTCACATCCTGATACGCGAGATTTCGGATTTCAGCCAGCACATTCTCTTGTGCGGTGACCGAACTGAGAATGAAGGCTGTCAGGAGTGTGAGAGCGAGAAGGAGCTGTTTCATGATGAACCTCCGTGAGAATTTCTCATATTGAAAAGGAAAAGTGCATGATGGGTTTACGAGAAACACAGGGCATTTGTTTCCTCAAAGATCCTGGGGATTTCTATGCCCTCCAGGAACCTTGTTGTCACGCCCGAGGTAGAGGAGGATACTATGTTGGCCAATGAGGAAATTCTTTGAGGGAAAAGCTTCACTTGGACGCTGGGTAGGAAGCAGGGGGGCTGCCGAAATCTGCAATTGGTTTTCAGAGTCCGGCCGCTTGATGTTCTGTCATTGAAGCGGCGGAGTTTGTTCTTGACATTCCTTCCAAAAACCTTTATACTCGGTCATATAAAACTTGGTTTCGGTAATAAAACCTCAGCTTTCCCTCGTACAGCTGTGTGCTGTCAGAACTGCCTTGTGCGCTGGTGCAAGGCGGCCCCGGTGTGTTTGCTGCAGTGTAGCGCTGTTTCGACATATGACTGAGCGTTGTGTCGTAGACGACTCGAGTTTCGATCACCCTCACCGATAACCGCTTAGAGCAGAAGGGAGGTGTTGGGACAGACAAAGTGCTACAACGTGCTCGCTTTTCCCTCTACAAGCAAAACCAGAACAGGAGCGGCGTTTCTCTTTCTCCCTCTTCTGTTTTTCGCCTGTCAACTCGTTAATCCACAGAAATATTTCTACATCCAAGGAGCAACATCATGAGATACTCTTGGTGCACAGTTCTCCTCCTTCTCACCTTGGTGATCCTACCAGCAGCGGTGATGTTTGCAGGAAATGGCAAGATCACTGGGGTTGTCAAGGACGCCTCCAGTGGTGAACCGGTCGTCGGTGCCAATGTTGTCATTGAAGGGACAATGATGGGGGCCGCCGCTGATGAGAAAGGCGTTTACCTGATCCTAGCCGTTCCTCCCGGCACCTACAATGTCGTCGCCTCGGCGGTTGGGTATGCACGCGGCATTGTGCGCGGCGTGCGCGTAAGTTCTGATCAGACGGTGACGCTCGATATTAGCTTGCGCAGTGAAGCCATTGGCTTACAAGAAGTCGTCATAGAGGCTGAACGCAAACTTGTTGATAAAACCCTCACCTCAACAAGAACCGTTGTCGCAAGCGGCGAGCTGAACAACAACATGCCTGTCCTTTCGGTTCAAGAGTTACTGAACACGACCGCAAGTGTCTTTAAGGGTCGCATTCGAGGCAGCCAGCTGCAAGAGACCAAAACCATCCTGGACGGAGTTGATATCACAGACCAATTTGGGAATACTGACTATGTTGGCACGGGAGACATCAGCCCCGCACAGCGATATAACCGCGTGACCAAGCCGTACGAGGCAAAGGGGAGGGTGGTCGATCTGAACAGCTCCGGCTTGTCAGAACTCAATGTCGTCGCCGGCGCTGCAAATGCCGAATACGTTGCGTCAACAGCCGGCCTTTACAACGCAAGCCTGCGTGAAGGCAGGGGGGCGTGGAGTGGTCGGGCGTTCTTCCGCATGGGCGGTGGAAGTTTTGATCGGTTTCTCAAAGGACCAGGTTATTTCGGCCCCGAATTCTATCCTGCATCTGACACTTCAAAGTATCTTACAAACAAGCGGACGCTTGCAGCAGCAAATAACGTGAAAGCAACCCGTTATATCTGGACACCGGGTAAGTATGAGATAGGCGAATCGCCAACGATAGATGCTGAGGTTTCGCTCGGTGGATCAGTGGTCGAGGACCTTGGTCTTTTCTTTACAGGAAGGCTTTTTGACACGCATGGATTCATGCCAAATGAATTCTCGCGTGAAGCAAATCTTACGCTGAAGGCTAATTACGATTTCACGAAGAGCATGAAGCTTGTCTTCACGGGGGTGCTTCAGGATCGGGGGCAACTCTTCGGCTGGAAGAACCGGCAATACAACGATGCGTCACGATATTTTCTTGAGGGCGTTCCTGTGAACGATGGGTATTCCGGGATAGCCAGCGCGAAGTTTACGCATTTTCTAACACCTGAAACCTTCTATGAAGTTCAAGTAAGCCACGTCAAAAAGTCTGGACGCGTTGGGTTCCTCGACAGCTTCACCGACAGCAATGGCGATGGGATCCCTGATACCTACAGTCAAACAAAGGGCTCGGCAGATTTTCTTGTGTTGGGTTTTGACACGGCAAAGGTCAGGCGTTACATTGGAGCCGTCGGCACTGGAAGATTCTTCAACAACAATAATGACGATACACAAGGGATTGATCCAACGATTACCAACGTTGTCGGCAACGGTCAAGTACTGGCAAACCCGACCTATTATTATGAGAACCTTCAAACAAGTGTCACGACGCTGAAAGCGGACTTCACAAGTCAAGTCACGCTCAACCATCAGTTGCGTGCGGGCGCGCAGGTTCGGCTCCACAGTGTCAACCAGGACCGCCGCTCGACAGTTATCGCCCCAACGGACGTCGATCCCGCGGTTGGCGTATTGCTTGAGCAGTACGATATGAAGCCGATGGAATTTGGGGCGTACGCGCAAGACAGAATTGAATTCTCTGGTCTTATCGTGAATGTAGGCGCAAGGGTTGACGGTATGGACGTAGATGCCGCGGAGTTTGCAGACTTCTACAAACCCTACATCAACCCCGTGACGGGATCCTTCAGCGTCGGTCCAAGAGCAGGCTTCGTGACATATCGGGGCGATAAGGTAAAGATGAAGTGGTTTTTCTCGCCGCGCATTGGCGTCAGTCATCCGATCACAGAGAATGCCACGATGTATTTCTCATTCTCCCGATCAAGTCAGCCGGTGCCGTTCTCTCAAATCTACACGGGCTATAACAATGTCAACAACCCGTCGCTCCCGAACCAGATGCGCGTCAACCAAGATCCGTACAAGTCGACAAACTATGAATTCGGCGCAAGCTGGGAATTCTTACCGCGCATCTCCCTCAATGCAAACGCATATTTTCGAGAAGTGGAAAACTTCCAACGGTACGCTTACACCTTATCGGGACTCAGCGGACAGGTTGTGACAACGTATAACGTGGCCTTCAATTCCGGGTATGCCGATGCACGAGGAGTGGAGGTGACACTCAACCTGGGTCAGCACTCTTTTGAAGATATCGTGAAGGTGACGGGTCGAGTGAATTATGCTTGGAGTGTTATTAAAGCACCGGCAACCGGTCCCGCACCGAACAAGACGTCGTTTGCCAGAAACACGGCGGACAGCGTATTTACTCAACTTCCATTCAGTGATGCGAAGAACTTCAAACAGTATCTTATCAACGTAGGCGGTGGAGCTTCTGTGCTTGGAACCGGCTTCGACCGCACACATCGGTTAGGATACGCCCTCTCGCTACAATTCCCGTATGATGTTCTCCTCAATGTTGTCGGGACCTACGCAAGCGGCTTCTTGTATACGAATCCAACAGTGGATAATCGAACCGCCCGTCGACTCGAGACTGCTCCGGCAAACAGCATGGTTGATGTACGACTCGAGAAAGCCTTTGTCTTCAGCGGCAAGCGTATCGGCGTTTTCATGGATGTGAAGAACGTCTTCAATAAGGAGAACATTCTTGCGTATGCAACATACACGGGAGCAAGCCAGCTGAAGTTCTATACCACCGGTGATCCGACCGGAGAATACAACAGGGCGATTCTTGAGGAAGGCACAAGCGTCTATGACATGCCTCGGCAAGTCTATGTTGGGGCATACTTTGAGTTTTAACGTGCAAAGTGTCAGCCAAATCTAAGGAGATTACATCATGGTTCATAAGATCGTAAAACAAGTACTTGTCGTTTTTGGTCTGATACTCTTGCTTGCCTCGGCAATGTATGGTCAGACTGAAACGCGGCAAGGCTCTGCACCCGCCAGCACGGGCGTGTTCGTGGCTGGCGATTACTGGGATGGATTCACGCCGGACAACCTCACACCATATACAGCAAATCGATGGTGGCGTGAATCTCTCGGTGCTGATGCGCTCAACAATCACACCTTCGTACATATGGGCAACCAGGACCGTAACTGGAATGTGCCGACCACAATGTGGCCGGGCGGCTGGAATTATGGGCAATACTGGTCGCACAACATGCGGATTGCCGAGTACAATCCCGATGCAACCTTCTTTCCGTCATCACCCCATAGCAGTCCAAACAAAGGGAACTATGCCTTTGGTACCTTTGGGTCAAAGGTGCCAGGGGCGGATAGTCCAACTAGAAACTACACACGATTGACGAAATGGGTTGATGAAAATAAACGAACGCAAGCCATCTATGAAGCAGGATTTCCAACCAGCCTCGGCATAGATGTGCAAA
>CAZTKU010000009.1:26641-29262 GCA_964614245.1 uncultured Ignavibacteriaceae bacterium | reverse complement strand
CTTCGAAGGTCGGCATTTATTCCTGTTTCCGTTTCTGACGACCACACGCCACCGCCTCTCACGTTTAGCCTCGGACAGAACTATCCAAATCCTTTCAATCCAGCAACAGCTATGAGCTATCAGCTGTCAGCAAATAGCTTTATAACCCTGAAAGTGTTCGATATTCTGGGGAGAGAAGTCGCAACGTTAGTGAATGAGATACAGAGGCCGGGAATCTACAGAGTGAGGTGGGATGCTTCGGGCTTGCCGAGCGGCATCTATTTCTGCCGCATGCACGCCGGTGAATTTGTAGCGACGAGGAAAGCGGTCTTGATGAAGTGAGCAACGCAATGGCGATGGACATACAGCTTGTTACACTCGATGGGAAATACGTTCGACTCGAGCCACTTTCCCTGAAACACCTTCCCAATTTATGCAATGGAGGATTGGATCCGGAGCTCTGGCGGTGGACGACAACGATCGTCCGTACTCATGATGAAATGAAGAGGTACATCGAAGAGGCTCTCCTGCAGCAGCAAAACGGAACGGCCCTGCCATTTGTGACCATCGAACGGTCGAGTGGGAAAGCAATTGGAAGCACACGATTCGGCAATATCGACGGAGGACATCGGCGTGTGGAAATCGGGTGGACGTGGGTGAAGCGTCCTTGGCAACGCACGCCCGTCAACACGGAAGCAAAATACTTGATGCTGAAACATGCGTTTGAAGCGCTAGGATGCATTCGGGTCGAATTCAAAACGGATTCTCTCAACGAACAATCGCGGCTGGCGCTGCACCGTATCGGTGCGAAGGAAGAGGGGATTCTGCGAAATCATATGATAACTTACAGTGGTCGAATTCGCCATTCGGCGTACTACAGCATCATCGATTCGGAATGGCCACAGGTCAAGGCAAGCTTGGAAGAGAAACTCGCCCGGGCATTTGTCCGGAAGAACCGTGTATGATGCAAAACGTGGCAGAAGAGAGTCACCGAACGCTACTCAACGGAAGACGCATTCAAATCGCTGGCTGTTGCTGCTCTCGGGCTTAACGCTCCGGCAGGAGAAGGAAGGGTTCGCACAACTCCGCAAGAATCGGGTGGCTCTTCACGGAAGAAAGCTCTATACTTGAAGTAGAAAAATTCTTTGTGAGGAGAGAATTCTTATGCCACCTTCAGAATTTGTGCAACAGGCGCACGACTACCGGAGAATTGAGCAGGCTATCTCCTACCTTCGGGCACATTATCAACGACAACCGGATCTTCGCGACGTTGCCCGGCATGTTCACCTTAGTGAATACCACTTTCAGAGACTCTTCACTCGCTGGGCCGGGATTAGTCCAAAGCGCTTTCTCCAGTATCTTACTCTCGAACACGCAAAGCGTTTGTTGAAGGAGTCACGTTCGCTGCTCGATGCAACCTTCGAGTCCGGCCTCTCCAGCCCGGGCCGGCTGCACGATCTGTTCGTCACCATTGAGGCCATGACGCCCGGGGAATACAAGAAGGATGGCGAGGGTCTGACGATCCACTACGGATTTCACCCAACGCCATTCGGTGAGTGCCTCCTTGCTGTCACACAGCGGGGCATCTGCGGGCTCGGGTTTGCCAGCAACGGCAAACGCGGATACGTTGTACAGGACCTGAAGATGCGATGGCCCGGAGCGCAGTTCAGCGAGAAACCCGAGCTCACCAAGCCGTTGGTTGATCGCATTTTCAATCCATCGAGAAATTCCCGAAGAAACCCTCTCCCTCTTTTTCTCAAGGGGACAAACTTTCAGATCAAAGTGTGGGAGGCTCTTCTGAAGATACCCGAAGGAAAGATTGTGTCGTACGAAGATCTGGCACAGAGTCTTGGCAAGCCCAAGGCGTCCCGAGCCGTCGGAAACGCGGTGGCTAAGAACCCGGTATCGTATATCATCCCTTGCCACAGAGTGATCAGACGCGAGGGGACAACCGGTAAGTACCATTGGGGAGCAATGCGGAAACAAGCACTTCTGGGGTGGGAGCGGGCACAAACATCTTCGGAAACCAGATAGCGAATTGCGGTTTTCTACCTGCGCGCCCTGGATGAGTCCATTAAAGAATCAAGCCCGTCGACCTTGGAGTCGGCGGGCTTTGTTGTTGAAACGATGTTCTGAGTTCTGTGGGAGCGCGCTCTTCAATGGTGTCCGTACCAGCACTGTGGATCCGAACGCTCTCCGCAATTCTAAAAAAGGACCCGCTGTTCGCCGATCTCCAGTTCGATAACTCTGTCCGAAAGACCCTGGTTCGATGCGGCTTCTCGGAGCCGATCGATAGCCTCTGTCGGATTTGGATTAGATCCATAAAACATCGTCCGAAAATGCATCGGCATCATATATCTCGCTCCGACGTCCTTGAAGATCTCCAACGCACCAAGCGGGCTGGTATGAACGCGCGATCCGAGACCGCTCGATGAGCCGGGAGCGATAGGAAGGATCGCCAGGTCGATCTTGAAGCGGCGGCCAATTTCCTTGAAGAGCTCTGGGTGATATCCGGTGTCTCCCGCGAAGAAGACGGTGCATCCCTGGTATTCAATGACATATCCGGTGTAGCCTCGATCCATCATCCAGGTGTTATCGACACCGTACCGGCCGCTGAAATGCTGAACGGGCACCGCGGTGAT
>CAZTKU010000009.1:0-26541 GCA_964614245.1 uncultured Ignavibacteriaceae bacterium | reverse complement strand
GGGAGGGTCGATCGGATCGCCCATTCTGCTCATCGACTGCACCACCATCCGTTGAACATAGGAGCTGCAGCCACCCAGCATGAGCAAGAGTGGGACGAGTAACGCGACATCTCTAAGCCGAAGACTCACCGTTAGAAGATGCTGAATTCCCCTGAGTCGGTCCAATTCCATAAATTTATCTGATTGTCTGCGCGCCTGCAACAACTCCAACATTGGCGATCGTCTCGCCTTTCCGCATGGAGGGAACGGCGCAAATGTACAGAACTACTCCAGCCGCGGGAGCATGCGCCTCAAAAATGGTCCTTCCTACATAGTCCGTCACATAACCGACCTTCATCCCCTGCTCGACATACGTCCCTCGTCGCACAACAGGATAGAAGATTCCTGTCTGCTCACTCGCTATCGTTAAGATCTGTGCAATCCACACGGGATGTTCAACCATGGTCGCGGCGCCCGGCAGCATCTTCAGGTATCGCATGACATTGAGACTGCCATTCACCAGAGCGCCGACGTCTTCTGGCTCAACGGTCCCGGCATGTCCAGCCTCGACGGTGATCGACGGCTTACCTCGCGTGGTGGCCGTATTTTCCAAGTACCGCGATGCACTTGGATCGGTCGGCCTGTCAATCGAGATAACGATGTGATCCAGGCCGAACGCGAGAACCATTTCCCGGGAGATTCGGTCCTGTTGTTCGTTGCCCGTTTTCGTCCAGTAGCTGTAAGGTCGAAGGCTCTCATCGAGATCGCCCCCGTGAAAATCGATCAGATGGTCGCACTGTTCAACCACCTGCTTGGTTATGAGATAGGATACCCGCTCCGTTTGCGTCCCGTCCAGCTTTCCCGGATACATGCGGTTCATGTTCTTTCCGTCAACGGGATTCAGATGCGGAACCTTTCGCTCGAATGATTGGACATTGACGAGTGGAAGAATAATGACTGTTCCCGAAACATCTGCAGGATCGAGCAAGCTGATGAGCTTTTCAAGTGCAATGATCGATGCATACTCCGTTCCGTGCGCTCCGGCAACCAGCGCCAAGACGGGCCCTGGCTTAGCTCCGTGCACGACAGCCAGTGGTACGCTCGTCGCTGTATCAATACCGGCGGGCACATCAATCGTTCCGGTGACCTTTTGGCCAGGGGCTGCCGTCGCGGTTCCAACAGTGAACGTTGTCCTTTCCTGCGCGACCGACAAGGAGATCAGGATAGACACAAGTGCAACTGTGATGCAGAGAGTTCGCAGCATGGGCTTGCTCCTTTCTTCACGTTGAGCAGTTCACCGTGATGACTGCTTCTTTTTTCTCGGGGTAAAAAGAGGGTGCTTCGGCATGGTCTTTCGTTGATCCTTGACGGTCCGCAGTCCACGCTCCCACTCATAGTGGATCGTCACCGCTTGCGACCACCACGGGCTGAGTTTGTACTTTTCGTAGAGGTGCTTTGCGGCAAGCTTATGACCATTTTCCTCAACTTTGAACCGATCAAGGATCTTAAACCACTCACTCCACCGTTTTCCGGTCCTTGCTTTTACAGCTTCCTCGCTGATCTTGGCAAAATTTGTTTGTGCTTTTGGCATTGATTCACCTCCTTTTTTGCAACCGCCAAGGCGCCAAGAACGCAAAGAAATTATGATAGAATGATTCTTTTGATTCCTTCTTTGAGAACAGGAACGTTGAAGTTGATGAGTAGCCCAAGACTATACCCTGTCGCTTTCAGATAAGAAATGACCTGCGCGGCATGAATCGGAACCAATTCTTCCACCGTCTTTAGTTCGACAATGAGGGCCTTGTCTATCAACAGATCTAATCGTCCATCTCCAACGTGATGTCCTTTGTAATCGACGCCTTGGTTCACCTGGCTTTCGAATGGTATCCCGCGCAGCTTCAATTCAACACACAGTGCTTCCTCGTAAACCGACTCCAGGAACCCGGGTCCCGGCATTCTGTGCACTTCAATCGCGGCGCCGATCACATCATGGGCTAGCTGATCAAGCTTCTTGCTTGGTTCCCTTCTCTCCATTTTTTTGGCGCCTTGGCGGTTCATTATTTCTCCAATTTCGGGTGATTCAAATGAAAATCCGTTGCCTCTTGATACATTTTCGCGACCGCTAGCAGCCTCGCTTCGCCGAACAGCTGACCGATGAAGCTTATGCTCGTCGGTGTCCCCTCTTTTGAAAAGCCGTTGGGAAGCACAACGCATGGATGACCCGTGAGATTCGTGAGCAGCAGGTTGTCGCCACCAAACGATGGGGCAACGTAGAGATCGATGCCCTCCATCAACTTCTGCATATCCTGGATCACCATGTACCGCACGCGGTTTGCCTGAATATACTCAACCGCCGGAATGAAGCGCGCCGTCCGGAATGCATTGGGCCACGCGTTCTTGATCTGACGCACGAGCAGATCGTCTTTGCTGCTGCGGGTCAGGTCGTCAAACGCCGCGGCTGCCTCAGCACTGAGAATCAACGAAAGATCCCCGGTGGGGTACTTCGGCAACTCAATGGGCACAAGCTTCACACCCAGCCTGCCTAACACGTTTAGGACCGAATCGTTGTTGGCTTTGTTCGCCCTCGCGCTATCAAACTCCATCTTCAGGTAGCCAATTTTGAGCTTCCGCAAGTCAATTTTCGGATCAAAATTGAAGGGCGCGTCGTACAACGTCTGGTCCTTTCCATCGGGTCCACAGATGGCGTTGAAAACCAGCGCGCAATCTTCCGCGGAACGGCAGATGGGTCCGATCTTATCCATCGACCAGCTCAGCGCCATAGCCCCAGCCCGGCTGACACGCCCATATGTCGGCCTCAGCCCCGTTGTTCCGCATCGAGTCGAGGGTGAGACGATGGAACCCCACGTCTCAGTGCCGATCGAAAACCCTACAAGCCCGGCTGCAGTGGCAGAAGCCGATCCCGCCGATGAGCCGCTGGACCCCTGCTTGTAGTTCCATGGATTTCGCGTCATCCCGCCGTACCAGACATCGCCCCACGCGAGCTCTCCCATCGTGAGCTTCGCTACAAGCACCGCGCCAGCCTCCTGCAGCCGTTTGATGACCGTCGCGTCCTCATCGATGACCTGATCCTTATAGGGGACCGATCCCCACGTGGTCTTGTAACCTTTGGCTGCGAGCAAGTCCTTGGCTCCGTACGGAATTCCATGGAGGGGGCCGCGGTATTTTCCCTTGGCAATCTCCGCATCCGCGCGCTTGGCTTGTTTCAGCGCAAGATCCTCCGTGAGCGTTATGACACACTCCAGCTTCGGGCCATATCTCTTCAGCCGTTCAAGATACATTCTTGTCAACTGCTCGGACGTGACTTTCCGCGTGCGAAACAACTGTGCAAGCTGCCTGACAGAATAGAACGCGAGGTCTTCGAGATTCTTCGGCATCACGACTTTTCCCGGAGGACTCATCTTGAATGGCTTCTTCGCCTTCTCAAACTGGAATCCGGCCGGGATGGGATTGAAAAGAATTGCCGGCGGGATGCTGTTCGGAAGCGAGACCTTCCTCAGGTTTTCGTAGTTCTTGAGCTGGTCAAACAGGTCGTCCAGCATCGAATCGCGCTTGGCCTGCGTGAATTCCAAGCCGATGATCTTCTCCGCGCTCACGACGTTATCCACCGTGATCGGGTTTTGCCGTTTCTCCTGGGAGAACAAACCGGTCACGAGCACCACAGTCAACGCAACGAGAACCACAGTAACGGTGGTGAGCCGATGATTCATACGAACATCCTTTCTATTGGGATTTTTCCGTTGTTGTGCCTTGCTTGTCGAGTCCCTTGTAGTCGAGCTCCGAGCCTAGCACGCTATGCGGGATAAGATAGACAACGATCAGGATGATCGCGGCACCAAGCACCCAACGCTTTGAATGCTTTGCCTTCGACAAAGCGATTGCCGCCGCGACCCAAGCGATGAACGCTACTGCGGTCTTGTTGTCCGTCAGGTCGGTTCCGAACGGCCAACCGGTCCACCACGTATTGAACGCATAGTACTGTATCAACGGGCCGAATATGAATCCCCCGACGAACAGGAACCCGAGCGTCCAGTAGGTCATTCTCCTGAGCTGAGGCTCTTTGCTGAAGTACTCAAGACCTGCCCGTGTCGAGAGAAGCATCGCTGCAAACATCGCGACCAGGTGCGGAATGAAAATCCAGATCGGCATGTCACCTCTGAAGCGTATCGCGATCGGATCCGGGCCGGGCACATTCACGCGTTGATCACCTTGCCGGAGCTCAAGCTTATAGAGCAGTTTCCCAGCAGGCGGTTGGCGGGGTAACTCCGCGATAAGAGAATCGTCTTGATACTTCATAGGCACGCGCGTCCAGTCGTCGTCGGTCTTGTAACGCTTCCAGGATACTTCCCCTTGAATCGAAGCATCGACTGTCTTCACCTTGACGGGGGCGTTGGTTGGACCTGCATGACTTCGATCAAGCGTGTACGATATCGTGTTGCCGTTCAGAGAAACCGTGCCCGAAACCGGATAGGTCGGACCAGTCACCCGTTGATAGTACGCCGTGAGAATCGTGATAACAACCGCAAGAATCCAGAAGAGAACAGATTGTCTCATCGTGTCTACTTACTCGAGTTAGTGGTCTGAAGAGAGATGGCTTTTCAGCGGATCGAAGACGAATTCCATCCAGCCGCTCTTGTGATTTTTCTTCTCCCTCCCATTCGGGAAACCAGAATGCTCCAGCACAACTTTCGTTCCTCCCCTTGCAGGAGTGAAGCTGTACTTCACGACAGATTCTCGCGCATCAGCCGGCCAGTCGCCAGGCTGCCACGTGTAGGCAAGTCCTTTGCCGGGTTTGTATTTCAGCACCTTGCCTTTCACCCAACCACCGAACATTTCAACCTTTCCCCCAATTTTCGGTTCCACTTTCCCTTTTTGTCCGCACCACTGAGCAATAATCCTGGTGTTGGTCAAAGCCGCAAACACTTCATCTGGCTCCCCTGGCAATACCACAACCAGCCTCATCGTTGACGATCTCATCACGCCCTCGCTACACCTTTTGGATAGAAACAATTTCAATTAATATACCCCACATATGGAAGCTCGCCCGGTCTTTCAACTCCTTAGCTTCGAAACGCACACGCAAGCCGTCCTTCCGGAAATCCTCGGGAAGATTCACCGGGTCGTAGCTCCTTCCATCGTCCCCCTTGATGCCGTAGAACCCGCCCTCGAGTGAAACGTAGATGATTGTTCCCGTCAACTTGATCGTGTCGCTCTCCGAGTCGCAGGCAGCGAGCATCGCCACGACCATGACAGCGGATATGATCACCCAACGCGGCTTGATCTCGAAACACGCTGGCCGAAGATGTAGCATACCATTCTCCTGTTACTGGACACTCCGCGCTCGATAGTCTTCATAGTTTGGAAGCAGGCGATCGTATTCCTCGGACATGAGTTGCGAGGAAATCATGAAATCGGCTGACGCACGATTGCATGCAACCGGGATATTCCAGACGACAGCGATGCGCAGAAGCGCTTTGATGTCCGGATCATGCGGCAATGGCTCGAGGGGATCCCAGAAGAAGATGAGGAAGTCGATGTCGCCTTGGGCTATCCTCGCGCCAATTTGCTGGTCGCCGCCGAGGGGACCGCTCTCGAGCTTCGTGATATCTGCTTTGAGTTCTTTCTCAAGCAGTTTACCCGTTGTACCGGTCCCAAACAATTCATGCTGCGCGAGGACATCGCGATTGTATCGCGCCCATTCGATCAGATCCTGCTTCTTGTTGTCATGTGCAACGAGAGCAATCTTTTTCTTCTCCTTCATTGGAAACTTCTTGTAGAGTGCCATGTACCTTCACCTTTCGTTTAGCTGGCGTGACTACCTTCGCTTTGAAGACGCCTGATGCTGCAACCTCTGGGGCTTCGGGGTTTCTCCACGGGGCTCACTCAAGGATTTTTCCTCGACAGAAATCTCATGTGATGGTGGGGCCGAGACTCGGTCGGCATCTCATCGTTCTTCAAGACGCTGATGGAGCCGTCGATCTCCAGCACAGCGATGCGCACATCTGAAATGTTTGTAATGCCATGCTCACGTAGAGCCTGATGAAGCGACTCAGTCGTCACTTTTTCTTTCGCGAGGTTTTCCGTCACAATCTTCCCGTATCGTATGAGAATTGTTGGAGTGCCCTCAGCCAGTCGGCGCATCCCCTTGAAGCGCCACACGAGGTTGTTAACTCCCGCGTTCAGTAAGAGCAAAGTCGCCGCCGCAAGGATACCGCCGATAAGCGAGGTATCCGGTCCCGTCATGGCGTTCTGGACTGCGTTGGCAATCAGGAGCAGCAGGACGAGATCAAACGGCGTCATTTGTCCAACTTCTCGCTTGCCGGTGAGCCGAATGCCGACCAGGACGACCACGTAGATGATCCCCGTCCGAAGCACGATCTCCAGGAGTGGTTCAGTGATGTTCCACATAGCGCACCTCGTTCCTTCGATTCATTGGTCATCATATCATGACCAGAAAGTTGCCAGGGCTTAGAGTCTCGAAAATAGTCCGAATTCTGCCAGGGTCATCGTGCCGATTCCTGTCTCAATGGTCCGAGCCTGCAAGAGTCCGAGTGTCTCGTCTTCATTAAACCAGATGCGTGAACTCGCTGGCTTGAGATGCGTTCCTGCCGGTGATTCGTGAACATCGCTGAACACGGCAGAAGCGGGACGCTTCTGGGACGCCGGCAGGTTTCCCATCACCAGAACCGGCGCTTCACGCGCTGCCTTCTTCAACCCCACAATTGTCTGGATGCACGAAGAGAGCTCCCGGTTGGTCATCTTCTCCGGTAGCCGTGTGCTGACGATAACAACTTCCTTGATCCCCGCATCGACGGCGACCTGGAGCGCCGATTCAGAATTTGGCGACTTCAGCTCATATTCGGTATTGCGATTGAACCGAATCGGATAGATGCTGAAAACCGCGTTACCGTTCTGGCGCCCCATGTTGTTGACGGTCTGCCCGAAGATATGTCGCATCTCCGTGCGCGCGACAAGCTCGTTCACAAAGTCAATTCGAGATTTTACTGTTGGGTACCGGGCGATGCCCTGCACCGCGAGAATCTCGACCTGCTCTTGCCTGAGGGTCTTCACGAATTGCTCAACGTCTTTCTTTTCAATGCGCTTTCGTAGGTTGAAAAGATCCAGCGTGGCAACCCTGAGCGTCATCGCTGGTTTCCGAGGCGCTTCTGCCCGAGGATCGATCTTCGTGACTGTCGTGCTGCAGGAGCAGCTGAGCAGCAAAAGTACGCAGAGAATCTGCAGGCTTCCGCGAAGTGCGCGATGGTTCATGTTGTGAGTCTGAGAGAAGATCCGCAAATTTACAGTTTCAAGAATGAATACGCTGCGTTATCCGCGCTGTCACTCGAAGAAAAATACTCTTTTCTTTTCAAAGAATCACCTGGGTTTGCTCGACGTCGCTGGATCGCGTGGCGTCCGAAGAGAACATGGAGGGGGTAATTGGGGATCGTTGAGGGACCGCACAGAGGCACAATGAGGAAACAATACCCGCGTCGCGCTGCCAGTGCCTTTCCAACCAAAGGCTCTTAGGGTAACGGGGCATTCCGCTCGGAGAGCGGGACTCCCCGCAACAGCGCAAAACTCAGAGTTGGCGTTCAATCATTCTGTCGGAGGGGCACTAGGAGGATGCTGAAAGACAAAAACGATAACCGCCACCAAGACACCCCGCCCGACCGCCGGTCAGGCGGGCGGGAAAGTCACGAAGTCGTTCTGTGGGAATGGTCGGTTCTTTTCAAAGTCACCTGTTTCGAATTTAGACCCTTCGCGTCTTGGTGACTGTGTGGCAAGAAATATGGGTTCTTCCGCACTCTGCTAGGCGATTCGCAGGACTTTCGCACCGCGAATTCGCATTTTCTTTAACTCGATCAAAGCCCTGTTGGCATCCTCCAGCGCGAATTCCTGCACCTCGGGCTCGATGCGCATCTCTGCTGCCAGCTTCAGGAATTCTGACACATCCGCACGAGCGACGTTGGCAACGCTTTTGATTTCCTTTTCGAGCCAGAGGTGGGTTGGGTAGTCCAATCGTCGAAGAGCTTCTTTGTCGATCTCTTCCTTGCGAATCGCATTGACAACCAGCCGACCTCCGGGCTCGAGGTTTTTGAGGGATTCGACGAGAGGTGTCCAGACCGGGGTTGTGTCAATGATTGCATCGAGTTTCTCCGGCGACGGGTCAGCTGTGTCCCCGGCCCACACAGCCCCAAGTTCTGCAGCGAAGGCCCGCTCCTCTTCGCTTCGGGCAAAGACAAAGACCCGCGCGTTGGGATACCGATGTCGGACCATTTTCAGGACGAGATGAGCTGACGCCCCAAAGCCGGTCAGCCCGAGGTTCTGTCCGTCTCGAAGACGAGTGAGCCTCAGAGACCTATAACCGATCGCGCCGGCGCATAAAAGAGGAGCTGCTTCTGTGTCAGAGAAAACAGCGGGGATTTTGTAGGCAAAATCCTCAGGCACCGTCATAAACTCCGCGTATCCTCCATTTACGTCCCTCCCGGTTGCCGTGAAGTCGGGGCAGAGATTTTCGTTCCTTGCCCGGCAGAACTTGCACGTTCCACAAGCGGAAAAGATCCACGCGATTCCAACGCGATCGCCCCGCTGATAAGTCCCTATCCGGCTGCCAGTTGCCTCGACTCTTCCGACAACTTGATGGCCAAGAATGATGGGCAGCCGCGGTGGCGGCGTTCGTCCTTCAATTTCATCTAGTTCGGTGTGACACACTCCGCACGCGAATACTCTTACCAGAAGATCGCGTTCACCTGGAATCGGATCCGGCAACTGTGCTAGTTCCAACGGATGGTCGCCCTGCTTAACGCTGCAGAGCTTCCTCAAGATCATTGCCCTCATTTCAGTTTCCGCTTCCCCTACTCGCTATGCCGATTTGCCTCTTGCTCGGATATGTGGAAGGCCTCGAAGATTGCTCTTCCCAGAATCGACTAGTTGACTCCGAGAAATCGGGGCAACGTCATTCATTTCCCTTTGTGCCCTTGTGGTTTGAGTATCCCTCGAACTCATTCCCACCGCCCTACATTTCTTAACCACAAAGACACGAAGACATGAAGAGAAATGGAAAAGACAGGCTCCTACAGGATGAGGCGTCTGATGCCGTCTCTTATGAGAGGAACATTGAAGTTGATGAGCAAGCCTAATCTCTTTCCTGTTAATTTCAAATATGTGAGGAGCTGAGCCTCATATAGCGGATGCATTGTCTCCACCGCCTTCAGTTCCACAATGATTTGGTCCTCAACCAACATATCCAATCGAAAGCCAGTTTCCAAACGCACGCTCTCGTACATAACAGGAAGTTCAACCTGGGTTTCAAGCTTGAGTCCTCGCTTCCTTAGCTCGTAAGCGAGGGATACCTCATAAACCGATTCCAGCAAGCCCGGTCCAAGAGTCTTATGAACTCTAAAAGCTGCATCAACAACTTCCGCTGCAAGCTTTTCTATCTCACGAGATAGTACTTCGAATTCCCTCATTCTTCTTTGTGCCTTTGTGGTTTGAGTATCCTTCGAACTCATTCCCACCGGCCCGCGATCCTCGCACCACATTTGAAGCAGCTTCCATTTTTGATCTTGTTGCTCAGCACACGGAAACCATAGCGCTCAACCACCGTTGCACTACACGAGGGGCAAAACGTGTTTTCCGTCTGACCGACTTCACCCGGGCGGTTTCCAGCGTAGACATACCACAATCCAGCTTTTAATCCAATCTCCCGGGCTCGGAGGAGGGTACTCACCGGTGTGTCGTCGGGGTCAGACATCTTGTAGTCTTTGTGAAAGGCCGTGACATGCCAGGGGATGTCTGGCGAGACGGACACAAGAAACTTGGCGATGTCGGTGAGCTCTTCGTTCGAATCGTTAAATCCCGGAACGATAAGCGTCACGACCTCGACCCAGAAGCCTTTCTCGTGCAGTGTCTTGATCGTGTCGAGCACATTCTGCAGCACTCCGCCAAGCTGGGCGTACGATTTCTGCCTGAACCCCTTCAAATCGACTTTGAACAGATCGACCCAGGGGCGAAGGTACTCCAGCACTTCCTTCGTCCCGTTGCCATTCGAGACGTAGGAAGTTACCAGCCCGACCCGCTTCGCGAGCTTGAAGATCTCCACAGCCCACTCACTGGTGATTAGAGGCTCGTTATAGGTGCTGGTCACAACCTTCGCTTTCGATCGCAACGCTGCGTCCACAAATTCTTCAGGCGTCATATAGTCGATTCCTGAAACTGCTGTTGGATCGCGAAGCGCCTGCGAGGTAACCCAGTTCTGACAGTACGAGCAGTGATAATCGCAGCCGAGCATGCCGAAGCTGAGTGCTTTTGCTCCGGGATACGCGTGGAAGAAAGGCTTCTTCTCGATCGGGTCGAGCGCAACACCGCCAGCGTATCCCCAGGGCACATAGAGCTTTCCTTCGCGGTTAAACCGCACGCGGCAGATGCCGTCTTTGCCCGGCGGGATCTTGCATCGATGCCCGCATGAATAGCAGCGCACCCAGTTGTCGGGCATTGTATCGTACAGCTCTCCGACGCGGGTATTCTGCGAAAGGAGCTCTTTCAATGTTGTCACTTCTGCCATGACTCCACCTCCAGCCAAAATGTACTATTGCCCCCACCCGATGTCAAGCAGCCGTTCGTGGACCTGCAAACACGGCCAATAAGATAGAATTTGATGGGAAAAGTCCCGCTCCAGCCCGCATCCGTCGCGCGCCGACCGCATGCCGGACGGAGATTGTACGTTGCGATAATGGGAATGGGTCCTCTCAACTACGGATCATCATTCTTGCATGTTTCGCGTCCCACTCATACATTAGGCGCGTAAGGGAGGGAACGACCTATGGACACGCTCGTCATCAACCACTGTGCGATTTGCGGGGTGGAGGTCGAGCCGGAAGACGAATACTGCTGCCAGTGCCTCCGAGAGAAAGACAACCTCGAGTATTGCCCCTGCTGCGGGAAGATCATCTGCGACTGCGAGACGGGGGTTGGGGATTAATCGAGTGGCAGACTAGTGGAGTAATGGAGTATTGAAGTGGTGGAGTATTGAAGTAGTGGAGTACGAAAGTAGTAAGTATCTAAGTAAAAAGTAGCATGAGCTTTTTGCTCCTCCTCATGCTTGATACTTTCTACTCAAGTACTCACGTACTTCCTACCGACCCCCCGCTGCTCGCCTCTTCCTGACTTCTGTATTCTGGCCTCTGAGTCCGGCTTTCTGTATTCTCCCATTTTTCGTCTACCATCTTACGTCTTAGTCCCTTCGTTTTTCCGCCAGCCCCCTCAGCACGCGCATATTCCTCACATCTTCCTTCATCTCCGGCCCCTTCGGTGTCTCGAGTACCTTCGGAATGTTCCGAAACCGCTCATCATTCATCAACAACCGAAATGCTGTCTTTCCGATTTTGCCCTTCCCAATGTGCTCGTGCCTGTCAACGCGAGATCCGAGCTCACGTTTTGAGTCGTTGATGTGAAACGCGACGAGACGGTCAAGGCCCACAATAGCACTGAACTCCTCGAATGTTCGCCGATACCCCGGTTCGTTCGAGATGTCATACCCTGCCGCGAAAACGTGGCACGTGTCGATGCAGACTGCCATCCGTTCCCTTTCGTCCACAAGGTCAATGATAGCCCGCAGCTGTTCAAACCGGTATCCGAGCACCGTTCCTTGTCCCGCCGTGGCTTCAAGGACGCTTTTGACCCGATGCTCCTTTGTCTGTGCGTGAATGATGTTGAGCGACTCGGCCACGCGCTGGATACCATCATCTTCTCCGGCCCCCATATGCGATCCTGGATGAAAATTCAGATACGAAGCACCAAGCTGTTCAGCGCGATCAAGCTCATCTTTGAGTGCCGCGCGCGATTTCTTCAAAACGATCTTGTCGGTTGCGCACAGGTTGATCAGGTACGTGTCATGTACGAGGACCGGCCCAATGCTTGACTCAGACAGGAGCTTTTTGTAGGTTGAAACGTCGTCGTCCGCTAACGGCTTGCCGTTCCATCGAGTGTTGTTCTTCACGAACATCTGCATCGTGGTACAGCCGATCTTCATCGCTCGCTCGACGGCCGTATGGACTCCACCGGCGATGGACATGTGAGCCCCGAGAAGGATTGAGTCGTTTGGCGATCGAGTCATTGCGTCATCAGTAGAAACGAAAGAGTAAAAATCAAGTAGCAAAATTACGGACCAAAAATCAAATCGCCTGACAACGTGCACCGTCTCACGTCTTTCATCTCACTTCTCACTCTGTATTCATTGAATATCCGAATCTGATATTTGATTCAGCAATGTCTCGACTGTCCATACTCCAACATAGACACGTCAAGCTTATTGTCGGCCTCATTTCGGGGACCTCTGCCGACGGCATCGATGCAGCGCTTGTGCGCGTAACCGGCAACGGCACCGCAACCCGCGTGAAATTGCTGGCTTTCGATACCTTATCCTATCCAACGCGGCTGCAGCAGCGCATCTTGAGCAACTCGCTCCCCGGCACCGGCAGCGTTGATCATCTCTGCGAGCTAAACATTCTTGTCGCCCATTTTTTCGCCGATGCTGTGAAGAAAGTTGCACGGAAAGGACACGTGAAGCTTTCCGACATCGACCTCATCGGCTCGCACGGGCAAACCATGCATCACCTCCCTCAACGAAAGAAGGCGTTTGGCAAGACGGTCAGTTCAACGCTGCAGATTGGCGATCCATCGACTATTGCGAAGCTCACTGGAATTCCCACTGTCGGAGATTTCCGACCAGCGGACATGGCCGTTGGTGGAGAAGGAGCGCCTCTTGTTCCGTACTTCGATTACCTGATGTTCCGATCGAAAAGCAGAAACAGAATTCTGCTCAATCTCGGTGGGATCGCGAATTTCACTGCCCTCCCGAAAAACTGTAGGGTTCATGAGGTTATCGCATTTGACACGGGCCCGGCCAATATGATCATTGATGCGTTAATGATGCAGCTTTACCGGAAACCGTACGACTCAGGCGGGCGCGTTGCATTGCGGGGAGAGATCATTCCAGGACTTCTTCTCGACCTCATGAGTCACCCTTACTTCAGGCAAAAACCTCCAAAGTCAACGGGGAGAGAGATATTTGGAGCAATGTTCCTGCCCCAAATCCTGAAATACGCAAAGCAGGACAAGCGGCGGGACCTCATCGCCACAGCCACAGAGCTGACACCATTCTCCGTCTTTGATCAGTACAATCGCTTCATTGCTCAGAGCATGAAAGTTGATGAGATGCTTGTCAGCGGCGGTGGAACGCATAATCGCGCGGTGATGGAGGCATTGCAGGACTATTTTCGGCCGGCCCGTGTCAAGGCTATCGAGTCCATCGGCTTCTCCTCTGACGCCAAAGAGGCCATCTGTTTCGCCGCGCTGGCAAACGAAACCATTATGGAACATCCATCCAACGTTCCGAGCGTAACGGGAGCCTCGCGCCCCGTCGTGCTCGGCAAGATCTGTCTTTAATCGAAAGAATTCCACCTCCCATGCAGCGAGAGAAGCTCGTCGTCATCTTCACCGTACTCGTTGATGTCATCGGCATCGGCATCGTCATTCCGATTCTTCCATTCTACGTCGGCTCCTTTGGAGCTTCGCCATTCGTCATCACGCTGCTCTTTGCGTCCTTTGCGTTCTTCGCGTTTCTCAGCAGTCCCTTGCTCGGCGCCGTCTCCGACAAGTTCGGACGGCGGCCAGTCCTGATCGCAAGCATCGCCAGCAATGCCTTTGGCTGGTTCGTATTTGCCAGTGCGGGGAGCATCCCCCTGCTTTTTCTCGGTCGAATCATCGGCGGCGCTGCGGCCGGCAATTTCACCGTTGCGCAGAGTTGTCTTGTTGATCTCGCGCGTGACGAGAAGGAACGATCATCAAACATCGGGCTTATCGGAGCCACCTTCGGAATCGGCTTCATGACCGGACCGTTTCTCGGCGGGATACTCAGCACCGTTTCCCACTCGTTTCCTTTCTGGTGCGCCGGGATTCTTGCCACCATCAATACGATCTTGACATACTTTCTGCTCATGGAGACCCATCACCGGCGCAATCTTCAAGCCGTAATAACCTTTAACCCGCTTACCCCGCTGGCACGCGCCGCCATGAACTTCACATTGCGAAGACTCTTTGTGAGCTGGATTCTCTTTGCGGTCGCAGTTTCGTGTTCCCAGGCCGTCTTCGCGCTTTACGGGCAGCATGCGTTCGGCTTCGACGCCTTTACAACCGGATTGGTTTTTGCCTTCATAGGCATCTTCGCAGTGCTGAATCAAGCGGTAATTCTCAGGCGCGTCTGGCTTCGCTACTTTACCGACGAGCGCCTGGAAATCATCATGATCGGGACGCTTGCCGCAAGCTTTCTTCTCATGGCGCTCCGAGCCACGTCGCTTTTTATCCTTGCCCTGCCGCTTTTCGCGACCGGCCAGTCCGTTTTGCGCGTCGTCCTCACAAGCGAGGTCGCCGGAAGAGCAGATCCCCTCATGAAGGGCGAAGCCATCGGGATCCTGACCTCCCTGATGTCCGCCGCGATGATTGTTGGGTCGGTTGTCTCCGGAGCACTGTTTGAGTTGTACGACAGCCTTCCGTACTATCTCGCCACGGCGTTGATGGTTCTCTCGCTCGTCTTCGCCGGTCCTCTCCGTAGTGCCATCGAAGCGCGCGTCGCCCCGCCAAACCCCTGAATCAGCAGCACCCACCTGAGCGAAAGGATCAAAAATAAAGAAGCCCGGACCTATGTGAAAGGATCCGGGCTTTTCCGCTTGTGAACGGATTGCTACTTCTCTTTGATCTGCTCGAGCAGTTCTTTCGCTTCCTTTCGGAACTGGTCATCATCTTCATCCTGCGTAGACAACGTCGCGATCGCTGTAAGATGCGCTCGTGCTTTATCATACTCGTCCAGTTCTACATACGCACGGGCACAGTCCAACCGGTACATGATGAAATCCGGCCTGATCGAGATTGCCTTCTCATAGTTCTTGACTGCGTCCTCCAAATTTGCCCAGCTTAATCCGAGTGGCCATCGGATAATCCTGGGCTTTTCGCTTACCTTCATATGCGTTCGGCCGAAGACATAGCATGCGCTTGCGTTATTGGGGTCGATTGCGATTGCCTTCTCGCAATCCGCCTTCGTCTGCTTCACGAGGTCAAGCGATTCCCATATGCCTTTGAAGAGTGCAATGCGGCCGTTGGCGATAGCACGACGGGCATATCCCATTGAACCATTTGGGTCTGCCGCGATAGCCTTGTTGGCGAATTCAAGGGACTTTTGGTACGTCTCCAGTTGCTTATTCTTTTCCTGATCTGTGTTGGCAGGCATATGTTCGCCGATGTCCACATACGCCCGGCTGATCCGCCAGAGGATCTCGTAGTTATTGGGCTCCAATGCAAGCGCAGCCTCATAGCTCTGAAGCGCCTTGTGGTTATCGAAGGTCTGTTCTGCGTACCCGTTGCCTTGTTCCAGCAACTGTTGAGCACGCGATGAATCCGGGTAAACCGCAAGGGCACGCGCGGTGCTGAAGACAGCGAACAGCAGTGAACACGCGAGGACAAGTCGTTCTGATCGAACGCAGGATTTCACTGTAGTCATCCTCCCTTGAAGGTGGAAAGTGGTGAGTTGTGGGGTCGGGTTAAGTTGGCGTTGAGTACGTGCTTGATGTGCAGGATGGAGGCTAGGAATTCCGCGCCTGGAGCTTTTGGATCTCATCCCGAATTCTTGCCGCTTTTTCGTACTCTTCCTTCGCGACAGCCTCGAGGAGTTGTTGTTGAAGCTGCTCGAGTTTTGACTGCTTCGGTTTCGGCTGTTCTTGCTCCGCCTCCGTCGGTGCGGCCGTTGCGGGCTTGTCGGCTTCTTCGTTTTCCGGTACAAAGGCCGCCTCATCCATCACTTTGTCGGCAACGTAGATCGGCACCCCGTACCGAACAGCCAGAGCGATTGCATCGCTCGGCCGGGAGTCGACTTCTTGAGAGTCAAGGCTGAGCTTTGCGTAGAACGTTCCGTCACGAAGCTCATTGATGAAGACATCATTCAGGCTCACGCCGAGCGAATCCATGACGTTTTTCAACAGATCGTGTGTCAGCGGGCGCGGCGGTTTGATCCCCTCCATCTCGAGTGCAATGGATTGCGCTTCGAACGCTCCGATAATGATCGGCAACCGACGAGCTCCGTTGACCTCTTTCAGAATGAGCGCATAGGCGCCGCCGCTGGACGGGCTCGTTGAAAGTCCGAGAATATCCACTTGCACCCTCTCCACAGATTCTCCTCCTTACATCGAACACAACATTAGGATTTACCGAGCAGCTTCTTGACCTCCGCCGTCAGCGCCGGAACAATTTCAAACGCGTCTCCGACAACGCCGTAGGTTGCCACTTGAAAGATGGGCGCGTCTTTGTCTTTGTTGATAGCTACAATATACTTCGAAGAAGACATTCCCGCAAGGTGCTGAATCGCGCCGGATACCCCAACCGCGACGTAGAGCGATGGTGAGACCGTCTTCCCTGTTTGACCAACCTGCTCTTCATGTGGTCGCCACCCGGCATCAACAACGGCCCGCGAGGCTCCAACAGCACCACCGAGAGCGTCCGCGAGTTGTTCAATCATGCGGAACCCCTCAGCACCTTTCAAGCCTCTGCCGCCCGAGACGATGATATCCGCCTCAGCAACATCAAGCTTGCCGGCAGATTGTTTCACTTCTTTGACGATCGCCGCGAAATCGTGTTCCGCAACTTGGAAAGAGACTTGCTCCACCAGCGCTGCCTCCCCATCCCCAACTCCTGCTAAGAAGACATTCGGACGGAGAGTAAAGACCTTAACTGCCGAGGTCACGCGGACATCCAGCAATGCTTTGCCTGCGTAGACAGGGCGAGTCGCAATAATCTCTCCGTTCTCCACCCTCAGCAATGTGCAGTCGGCCGCCAGTCCAGCGCCAAGCTTCACGGCAACCCGCGGAGCGAGGTCTTTGCCCAAAGCAGTAGCAGGAATCATGAGCACATTCACCTGCTGGGCTTGTGCCACTTCTGCGACAATCCGCGCATAGGCGGTTGAGGAATACAACCCGAGCCGAGGATCTTCCACCACAAGCACTTTCCGGACACCGTATCGACCGAGCGAGCTGGCAACGGATTGGATACCGGAACCAACCGCTAGCGCAAGGACTTCTCCGCCGGTCTGATCGGCAACTGTGCGGGCGGCGGTGATCGCCTCAAACGCAGGCTTTTTGAACTTGTTGTCACGCTGTTCTGCAAAGGCGAGGATCTTCATAATCAATGAAATATAAACAAAGGAAGTGCGCGTTCAGCTATCAGCGGTCGGCATTCAACTGCCGGCTCATAGCTGGCCCCGATCCACGGTGGTCAATCGAGAATTGGAAATCTCCGTCGAGCCGTTTGGCGGGTGCGCCTTCCGCCAATCCTGCTCAGAAACACCGGGACTCAAAAAACGAGAAAAATAGCGGACAGGCTGGCGCAGACAATTCCTATATCACTTTCGCTTCTTCATGGAGCAGCCGAACAAGCTCGGGTACCGCGCTGACGTCGGTGCCAACAATTCTTCCCGAAGGTCTGGCAGGTGGCTTCTGCATGTGGAGCACCTCGACCTTTGTCTCGACCGGCGACGCAGGTCGCTCCTCAATCGGCTTGCTCTTGGCGGCCATGATGCCCTTCAGCGATGGATACCGGGGCTCATTCAATCCCTTTTGGGCTGTGAACACTGCGGGGAGTCGTGTTTCCACGACCTCTCGCCCCCCTTCAACCTCGCGTTCCGCAATGGCCTTGCCGTCAGCGACGTCGAGCTTTACAACAACGGTGACCGAAGGCAACCCAAGCATTTCTGCCACCATCACCCCGACGGCAGAATCATCATAGTCGACCGATTGTTTGCCGAAGAAAATGACATCGGGCGAGAGCTCTTTGAGATAATCGGCGAGCGCCCGAGCAACAGCGAACGAATCGCGAGCGCCCTCATCCTTCAGCAGCACCGCTTTGTCGACACCCATCGCAAGAGCTTTGCGGAGGGTTTCCTTATGCGTGACACTGCCAAGAGAAACCACCGTCACATCTCCTCCGTTTTTCTCCCTCAGCCTCAGGCCTTCCTCGATCGCGAATTCGTCATACGGGCTGATGACGTACGTCACCCCGGACTTGTCGATCGTCTTCCCATCGGTACCCACGATGATTTTGGTTGCAGTATCGGGGACGTGATTAATGCAAACGGCAAGCTTCATGGCAATTTCAAATTGGGGATTGCTGGTTGAGTTAGACAGATTCAATAGCTGAGTTCAATTGTATAAAAGATTTCGATGAGCGGCAAGTTGAGGCAGCACAAGGCAGCGATGCCGCTCCACTTGCCGCCTGGCGTCTCACAGCCAAGTTTTCAGAAGTGCGATATCAACATTGCCGCCGCTGATGATTGCGCAGACCCTCTTTTCGGCCAGGCCCAAAATGTTGTGAAACACCGCCGCCGGTGCTACTGCTCCCGTCGGCTCGACAACAATCTTCATCCGCTCCAGGAAGAACCGCATCATTTCGATCACCTGCTCATCGGTCACGGTGATCACATCGTCCACGTACTTAAGAATGATCTCAAAGTTCCGTTTTCCGACGGCCTGTGTTCGCATACCGTCGGCGATCGTTTTCGGCGGGCTGATGCGGACGATTTCTTTCTTGCGGAACGATTGATAGCAATCGTTCGCCGGTTCTGTTTCGACGCCAATAACCCTGATTCCGGGAAACAACTGCTTCGCTGCAACAGCATTGCCGGCAATCAACCCGCCGCCGCCGACGGGAACAAACAGGTAATCGAGCTCCTGGATCTCCTTCGCGATCTCGATCGTCGCAGTCCCCTGCCCAGCAATGATCTTGTCATCGTCGAAGGGCGGGACCGGTACGTAGTTATGCTGTTCCTGAACCTGTTTTGCCACCCGTTCGCGATCGTCCGAAGAATCCTCGCAGAAGATGATCTCGGCTCCGTAGGCCTTCGTGCCCGCGACTTTGTTCGGTGGCGAGCTCTTTGGCATAACAACCACAGCGCGCGTACCGAGGAGCTTCGCTGCGAGCGCCACACCCTGCGCGTGGTTACCGGAGGAATGTGCCACGACACCGCGTCGACGATCTTCCGCCGTCAGCGAGTAAATCTTGTTGTAGGCTCCACGAATCTTGAAGGCTCCAATTCGCTGCAGATTCTCCGCCTTCAAGAACACGTCGCCACCCGCGTGCTGGTCAAACTGCTGTGACGTGAGGAGAGGCGTCTTGTGCACCACGCGCCTCACAACTTCATACGCAAGTTCGATGTCGTGAAAGCCTATCATAAGCCTGAAAAATGTAGAGAAAATGCGCCTGATTGACAAGGGAAATATCTTCGACCGCGTACTTGCATCTTCACTGTACACTTCGTTTACTTGGGAAACCAGAATTCACATCATGCGACAACAGGAGCGGGTTGCATGAAGGTTGTATTCCTCGACCGGGACGGAACAATCATTGTCGAGCCTCGCGATGAGCGCGTTGACTCGCTCAAAAAACTCGATTTAATTCCGGGGGCTATCCGAGGAATGCGCCTTCTTGTGAACCGGAGCTTCGCGCTGGTCATGGTTACCAATCAGGAGGGTCTCGGCACCACAGCGTTCCCCTTCGAACGATTCGAGGAATCTCATTTCAAGCTCCTGCGAATCCTTGAACGCGAGGGGATACGTTTCTCTCACATCTTCATCTGTCCGCACACACAGGCAGATCATTGTGAATGCCGAAAACCGAAGACTGGGCTCGTGAAAGAATTTCTTCGGGAAAATCCGCTCGATCGTTCAAGGTGCTTTATGGTGGGAGACAGAGAGACAGATGTGCAATTCGGCAGAAGTATCGGCTGCAAGACGGTGCGCTTGAGCGCGGGGAAGGCAAGCGAGGCGGATTATGTTACCGGCAGCCTTCTTGAGGCGTGTACCTACATCGTTCTCACTGACCGATTGGCAAGTCCGGAGAGGTAAACATCATGAGAGTGCAGGTTAGGCGCTGTTCATGCGGGAGGCGTCTTCAGGAAGACAGGTGGGGGACGACTTGAGAGAGCTACAAACACCTGGTGAGAGTTGATTCATCAATGAGGCATTTTACTGCTCCTTGTGCACGAATTCATGTCCCGCTTGTTGAAGCGCCTGGACGGCATTGACGAGATGCTCTTCCATCACGAAGACGTAGTCCGTGTTAAACGTGCTGGTGGCAAATAAAGGGATCTTCGCGTCCGCAAGGGGTTGCACGATTGAGGACAGCACCCCAACCTCTTGCAGATTCATCTCCCCTTCGACTTTCAAGCACCTCCACCCCAGCTCTTGCTGAACATTGTTAGGCGACATGAAATCAGGGCAAACGATGCAGAATTCCTCATCAGTGCGAGAGATGAAACACAATTCGCCCTTGGAGAGAATCGACGGAATCTCGGCAAACTGCGGAAGTTTGTTTATTGTGAACGTCTCGTTCAACAGATGCAGCTTCAGTTTCCTGCTCATGGCGTCTGCCTTACCAAGTTCAAGGTGGTGCTGTCTGGTAATCGATTCATCACGATGAATGTACCACATATCGTACACTCGTGCAAGTTCTTGTCGCTTTTGATTGAAGAGCAGGGCAAAATTCATTAGCTTTTGCAGCACGTTTTTGCGTCCGGCCATCAACAATTGATTATGTCTTCAACAACAGCCCTTCTTGTCGGAGCGAGCGGACTCGTCGGCAGACATCTGCTTCAACTTCTCCTGCACGAGAGCGTGTACGAACGCATCGCCGTGCTCGTTCGAAAGCCGCTGGCGGTAAGCCACACGAGGCTCACCCAGCATGTCGTCGACTTTGACCGGCTTGATCACCATAAGGAGATCATTCGTGCGGATGATGTGTTCTGCTGCCTCGGGACGACGATACGAGCAGCTCGCTCCGAAGAAGCATTTCGGAAAGTTGACTTCACCTATGTCGTGCAAACGGCTGCGCTTGCCTCGAAGAACGGCGCGAGGCAGTTTCTTATGGTTTCATCCCTTGGGGCGAACGTCGGATCAAAAATCTTTTACAGCCGGGTGAAGGGCGAAGTCGAGGAGGCCGTCTCGAAACTCCCGTTCGCCGGAATTCACATCTTTCGCCCAGCTATCCTTCTCGGCAAGCGGGCGGAATCCCGTCCCGGAGAGAAAGCTGGCATTGCAGCGATGAGACTCTTCTCGTTCGCCATGATCGGCGCGTGGAAGAAGTATAGACCGATCCATGCACAGATCGTCGCCACCGCGATGATCCGGGTGGCCTCGACGAGTCTTCAGGGTGTCAACATTTTCGAATCGGATCGCATCCAGATATTAGGTTCATCTCAAGACATGCACTTGAACTCGTCACATTGACTATCGGAGCAACACTACATATGAGGAAACGAAAATTCGCACTCTGGGCGTTCTGGTTCATCGCTTCTTCGGTTTTTGCTTTCGCTCAAACCGTTCAGAGGGAGCCCTACGACTCGCTCGCTCGACAGATTGTCAAAGAAGCACTCGGCTCGAACCGAGCGTATGAAATGCTGCGCGATCTGTGCACCACCACCGGTCATCGACTGAGCGGCTCACCGGGGGCAGCCAAGGCCGTTGAATGGACAAGAAAGAAGATGGAGGAATTGGGATTTGACAACGTTTGGCTTGAGCCTGTGATGGTCCCGCGATGGGTGCGGGGGTCTGTTGAAGAAGGATATGTCGTTCTCCCCTCTGGAAAGCGAGAAGGACTTACCATTACGGCACTCGGAGGGTCGATTGGAACGCCGCGACAGGGCATAACCGCCGAGGTCGTTGAAGTGAAGTCGTTCGGCGAGCTTCAGAAGCTCGGCGAGAAAGCGAAAGGCAAGATCATCTTCTTCAACCGTCCGATGGATCGATCATTGGTCAACACCTTTGCCGCATACGGCGGAGCGGTTGACCAACGTTGGGCTGGAGCCATGGAAGCCGCGAAAGCCGGAGGCGTTGCAGCTTTGGTGCGATCAATGACAACGCTTCTCGATGATAAGCCGCACACAGGAAGCATGGGGTATGTCGATTCAATCAGGAAAGTCCCGTCGGCCGCAGTAAGTACCAAGGGCGCGGAGCATTTGAGCGCATTGCTGGCGCGGGGAATGCCTGTGAAGGTGCGCATGATGTTATCTGCCCAGACCCTGCCTGATGTTGAATCAGCAAATGTTCTTGGTGAACTACGAGGAACCGAGAAGCCCGAAGAAGTAATTGTCATCGGCGGCCACCTGGACAGCTGGGACAAGGGTCAGGGTGCACACGACGACGGCGCTGGCTGCATCGAGGCCATCGAAGCGTTAAGACTCCTGAAAACCCTCGGCCTGAAACCGAAGCGAACCATCCGAGCGGTGATGTTCATGAATGAGGAGAACGGCTCACGAGGGGGAATTGCCTACGCTGAGAAAGATCGCCCTGGAGAGAAACACGTTGCAGCTATTGAGTCGGACGAGGGTGGATTCACGCCCCACGGATTCGGCGTCAGCGATTCGGTTGCCCACGCAAAACTCCAGCGCTGGGTGCCGGTCTTCAAGTTCATGGACGCAAACCGTATTGAGCTCGGGGGCGGCGGTGCCGATATCGGTCCCCTTGCGCGCAAGGGCGTCCCGCTCATGAACCTGATTGTGGATACTCACCGTTACTTCGACTTCCACCACTCGGACAACGATATGTACGAAGCAGTAAATGAACGCGAGCTCGCTCTAGGTGCTGCCGCGATGGCAATCTTCTCATACATCATCGCGGAAGAAGGACTGTAACCTCACACAAGATAACCTTCCGAAGGTTTCATACCTTCGGAAGGTTGCCGTCGCTTCCCGCCTGTTGAGATGGCTGATAATTCCATCCCATTTGCCTTGAAACTCATCCCCTTTCGCCGTAGATTTTCCGACACCAGAAATCTCTCCACTTTCATACCCACACTTTAGGAGTCCTTCGTCATGCGCCTTCGAACTCTCTTTACCTCGTTTATTCTTTGCCTTGCTGCTGCACTCTCTGTGCGCTCGGAAGAGTCGCGACTTCTGCGACAGCCGACGGTCAGCGCAACGCATATTGCATTTGTCTACGCGAACGACATATGGATTGCTGAACGGTCAGGCGGCGTGGCGCGCCGTCTCACAACGTCCGAGGGGGCCGAAACCGAGCCGCGGTTTTCCCCCGATGGCAAGTGGATCGCTTTCACAGGACAATACGATGGCAACACCGATGTTTTTGTGGTCTCGTCCGCAGGTGGCGATCCGAAACGATTGACGTATCACCCCGGCGCGGATATCGTTCGAGGATGGACCCCCGACGGCAAAGCAATTCTTTTCTCATCGGGCCGCGTGAGCGCGCCGACCGGCTATCCAAAGCTATGGACAATACCGCTTGAGGGCGGATTTCCTCAATCCCTCCCGATGCAGATGGCTCACAAAGGCGCCTATTCCCCGGATGGAAAACGGATGGCGTATCTCCCTTTTCAGGAGGCCTTCTTCGTTTGGCGCCATTACCGGGGTGGGCGTACCTCGCGCGTGTGGATCGTCGATCTGAAGTCTCTCGAAATCGAAAAGGTGCCCCGGGAAAACAGCAATGATACTGACCCGATGTGGATAGGCAACGTGGTTTACTTTCTCTCTGATCGAAACGGGACGATGAATCTCTTTTCATACGACACGCAGTCAAAACAAATCCGCCAACTCACGCAGCACGCGGACTTCGACGTGAAATATGCCACGGCAGGCGACGGTGTGATCGTCTATGAACAGGCGGGCTGGCTTCACCTGTATGATCCCAAAGCAGGAAGTTCAAGGAAAACTTCCATTACGGTCAACGCCGATCTCCCCTGGGCACGACCGCACTTCGTTAAGGCCGCTCCGATGATACGCAGCTTCGAAATTTCATCCACAGGAACCCGTGCAGTCTATGAAGCACGTGGAGATATTTTCACCGTCCCGGCCGAGAAGGGAGATGTTCGTAACCTCACCAACAGCACCGGCGTTCACGATGCCGATCCGGCCTGGTCGCCCGATGGCAAGCGCATCGCCTGGTTTTCCGACCAAGGCGGCGAGTACCAGTTGATGATCGGCGAGCAAACGGGTCTTGAGCGGCCCAAGGCGATCAAGTTTGAGAAGCCGAGCTTCTACTACAACCCGATGTGGTCACCAGATTCCAAGAATCTCGCCTTCACAGATAAGCACCTTACACTGTGGTACCTCAATGTCGACGAGGGAGAGCCCATCAAGGTCGATGCAGACACATACGACCATCCGCAGCGGACCCTCACAGCGGCCTGGTCGCCAGATTCAAAATGGATCACGTACGCCAAACGCCTCGAGAATCAGATGCACGCGGTCTTCCTCTATTCCCTTGCTGATGGAAAGACTCGCCAGCTCACCGATGGGCTCTCTGATGCAATCTCTCCGTCTTTTGACAAAGGGGGCAAGCACCTCTATTTCCTCGCGAGCACAAACTTCGGCTTGAACACCGGCTGGCTCGATATGACATCCTACGATCGGCCGGTCACACGCAGTGTATATCTTGCGGTGCTCGCCAAAGACACTCCCTCACCTCTCGCGGCCGAGAGTGATGAGGAGAAGGATACAAGCACTGTTTCCGCCAAACCATCCGATAAGGAAAAGAAGGATACAAAAGCGAAGAAGGACAGCTCGGCGACAAAGGACATCAAAGTCGATTTTGACGGCATTGATCAACGGATCATTACAGTGGAGAAGATCTCTCCCCGCGACTATACGTCGCTGGTGGCGGGTACTGAAGGGACGTTCTTTTATGCCGAAGATGTCCCGAACCAGACGGGAATTACGCTGTACAGCTTCGATCTGAAAAAGCGGGAGTCAACGCAGATCCTTTCCGGGATCAATGGCTATGCGATCTCTGCGAACGGGAAAAAGCTCCTGTATGGCGCATCCGGCAACACGTGGGGGATCGTTGACGCATCCAAGGCAGCAAAAGTCGGTGACGGCAAATTGAAGACCGACGCGATGGAGATGAAAATCGATCCACGGGCGGAATGGGCGCAAATGTTCGACGAGGCCTGGCGTATCAATCGCGACTACTTCTACGATCCGAACATGCACGGCGCCGACTGGAAGGCCATCAAAGAGAAGTATCGACCATGGCTTCGCTACGTCGGTCATCGAACCGATCTGACATACATTTTTGCCCACATGCTTGGTGAACTTGTCGTCGGCCACAGCTACATCTTCGGCGGCGACGCACCGACACCGCCACAGGTGAAAGGAGGGCTCCTGGGTGCGGATTACGCGATTGAAGACGGATATTACAGAATCACCAGGGTCTATACGGGCGAGAACTGGAATCCCGACCTCCGCGCACCGCTGACAGAACCTGGAAGCAATGTCGCGGTGGGTGAGTTCATCCTCGCCGTCAATGGTCGTCCGTTGCAGGCTCCGACGAACATTTTTAGCCTCTTCGAGGGCACGGCCAGCAAACAGACTGTTTTGCTCGTTAACAACAAGCCCACGGAACAAGGCGCACGGAAGGTCACTGTTGTGCCCGTCGAAAGCGAGTCGGCACTTCGGCAACGCGCGTGGATCGAAGCAAATCGCCGTAAGGTCGATGAACTCACGAACGGCCGACTTGCATACGTGTATCTCCCCAACACCGCCGGCGCCGGGTACACGAACTTCAATCGCTACTATTACATGCAGATGAACAAGCAGGGCGCCGTGATCGACGAACGGTTCAACGGCGGCGGGTCCGCGGCGGACTACATGGTCGATATGATGAACCGTCCGCTGCTCAACTACTGGGCAACGCGTGATGGCAAGGATTTCCAGACGCCAACCGCTGCCATCAACGGACCGAAGGTTATGATTGTCAACGAGCACGCGGGCTCCGGCGGTGATGCGCTGCCGTACTACTTCCGCGATCGAAAGCTCGGACCCTTGGTTGGCACACGCACATGGGGCGGACTCGTCGGCATCTATGATTATCCCGTCTTAATTGATGGTGGTGGTGTAACCGCGCCGCGTGTTGCTTTCTACAATAAACAAGGTAACTGGGAAGTGGAGAACGAGGGTGTACCGCCCGATATCGAGGTTGAACAGTTGCCGAAAGCAACAGCCGGCGGTGGAGATCCGCAGCTTGAGCGCGCGATATCCGAAGCCCTGAAGCTCCTGGAGAAAAATCCACCGAAGAAAGTGGAGCGAGCACCGTACCCGAAGCGGGTGGAATGACCTCACCTTCTCCTTCTCCTAGAAGGAGAGGGAACGACGCTTTTCCACTTTGAGGGGAAGGTATCGTTGCAAACCTTCGGCATGAGCGGCTCGACTGATCTCGCCGAGGTCTCAGGCGAACGCTCAGCCGAGCCGTCAAAATGGCGTCATTACCAACGAAGGATAGGTGTAAGAGTTCAGGAGTCTTAGCCCTTGAAACACATGTCGTTCAGATCGCATATGAGGTTGATCCTCCTACTTCCTGCTGTTTTCCTCCTTTCCTGTGCTCCTTACGGAACGAAGAGCCCTCTCCCGAGTGCTATCGACGCCCTGTTCTCCGACTTCAACCAGCCTCATTCTCCGGGCGCTTCTGTTGTTATCATCAAGGATGGCAAAGTCCTCTCTAG
>CAZTKU010000008.1:14628-29601 GCA_964614245.1 uncultured Ignavibacteriaceae bacterium | reverse complement strand
CCTCGTAGATAGCCCCGGCGGTGAGATTGAAGCCCGAGTGATAATCGGAGCGAGAGATATCGCTGTCGAGAAATGTCGGATCGACAAAATCAAAGCGTCCGAACTGTTGGATCCGGCCAAACAGATAATTGAGCTTGAAACCCAGGGAGAGTTTGTTGACGGGCGTGACGGATCCTCCGAAGCTCAGGAATGAAAGACCGCCGGTTCCGTAGAAGTCCTGCGTTACGATCGTATCCCGCTGCTGGAGGGCATAGTTGACGTTGCTGTAAGGAGACGTTTCGAGGAGAAGAGTGATGCCGTAGTCTTTGTCAACAGGAATGGCGAATGCGAGTCCCTTGAACGTGCCTCGACTGTATCCATCCGACCCGTGGTTATCCTTTGAGAAGAAGCTCGAGTACTCGAATCCGCCGGAGATGCGCGTATGAGTAATCCCTGCGAGCCCTGCGGGGTTGAGGCGGTTGATGAAGCCATCGCCCAGGAGGGAAATCCCCGTACCTCCCATCGCATCGAGTCGGCTGCTGCCGAAGCGGACGAGATCGCCGACGCCGAATCTTGAATAGCTCGAACCGCTGGCCAGCGCGGTTGAAAGGCCTGCGAGGCAAGTCAGCACCTGCAGACAGAAGACGACGAAAACAATGCTGTGGCGCTTGTTCATCCGGCTACTGTATCAATGAATAGACGATTGTGAGCTTTGGCCTCAGAGCTTGAGGGCCGGCCGCGCCTTGGAAAACGAAGAGATCGAGAGCGTCCTGTTCCGCGTACCCGGCGATGGCAATTCTTCGCTGCGTGGTGTCCCGAACCCACCGCTGGACAAATTGGCCAACCGGAAAGCGATGGACTCGCACACCGTTGCCGACCTCAGCCGGCTCGCTGAGACCAATGATTGTGCTCACAACGACGCCATCATCGCTGATGAAGACCGCGAGGGTTGAATCCACGGTGTATGCGTTAAAGCCTGATTGAGTTCGATCCAGTGTCAATTCGAGCACGGCCTTGTGGATCGCCGCGTGCGGAGGGAGAGAACTGACGTCGAACTCGAGCATCCCCCTGTACGAGACGCCGTTCCGAACGTAGATGCGCGTGCTGTCTGAGCTCCAGCTCGTGTTGCCGATCCGCGCGCCGTATCGTGATATCCCGATGTTGACGATCACGGTATCGATCTTGCCGGTTTCCGTCCGGAGAAATCGCATGAGAAGGTTCGGCCTGTGCGATTCATCGGACACCTCAAACATCGCAAACCCTTTGACAACTCCCGAATTCGTAGGTTGCAGGAGGAGGCCAAAATTCTGAAATGTCGTATCGCTGATCGTCCCCCAGCTCCGGATGACTGTTGTGTCGATCGGGATGCTGATTGAAGCTGTGTCTCCGACAGAGGGGAGAGTGAGGGAACTCATGGGGTTCGGGTCATAGAATCCGGCGGCTTTCAGCGAGTCGATCGTCAGGGAGTCTGTTCCCCACGCTCGCAGAACTTTGTGCGCAGTGAGAGAGAACGGAGCCAGCGAATCGCCGTAATGATACTCCGACCGCAAGATCACCTCGGCGGTTAAGATGTTCATGTAGCGTATCGAGTCAGGTAATACGAGGAAGCTGAGCACACCCCATGACTCAATGTCGTCAACTTTGCCGACGAGCAGCCGCGTGGTTGAAGCCGCGGGGATTGCCGGCTGACTGTAGCTTCGGACAGCAAGTGTTGATACCGTGTCGATCTTGAGGAGATCCGTTCCGGGGAGCAACCCAGCCCCAACAGGATTGGGGTCCTCGCTGCACCCGATGTATCCTAGCGTCACCGCGAAAAGACAAAAAGCAATCGCTAATCGCATGTTCGTTTCAATGAGTCGCATGAGAACAACCTAGGATCCGTTTCTTGACCGCTTCCGACGCACGAGCGAGGTCCTGATTTGCCGCCACGCGTGATAGACATGGTCGGCAACGTGATCGACGTTTCCGCTCTGTAGACATTCATCGCGTTCGACGGAGCCGTACCCCGTGAGAACGAGGGCCGTGCCACACCCGGCCGCCCTCCCGGCCTGCATGTCGATAGAGCGATCACCGATGACGAAAGAATCCTGCAACCGGACACCGAATTCTTTCGCCCCGCGCCTCAGCATGCCAGTCTTTGGCTTTCGACAGCTACAAACCTTTCGGTACCTGGGCGTGCCGTAGTCTGGGTGGTGCGGGCAGTAGTAAACCGCGTCAACGCGTGCACCTTCGCGGGCCAGCAGTGTGAGGAGACGTTTATGTACGGCGGCCAGGTCAGCCTCGGTCAGCAGGCCGCGGGCAACGCCAGATTGATTGGTGATGATGAAGACTCGAACCCCGAATTCGTTTGCCTCTCGGATTGCCTGGGCGGCATGAGGAATGAGTTGAAGCTCCTCAGGACGGGAAAGGAAATCTACTTCAGTGTTCAGGGTGCCATCACGGTCAAAGAAAATGCCGACCTGTTTAGCCTTCACGCGGTCACTATCTTAGAAGTTCTCTGTACAGATTGACGTACAACTTGGCAGAATGTTCCCACGAAAAGTCCCTCGCCATGCCATTCCGCATCAATTTCTTCCATTCCTCGGGCTGCTGAAACACCTTCAGCGCGCGCTGGATGGCCTTCAGCAGCTCCTTCGAATCGAATTCCTCAAATTTGAAGCCGGTTCCCTTGCCGATGCCGGCGTAATCCTCAACCGTGTCGTCAAGACCGCCGGTTGCGCGGACGACGGGTATCGTTCCATACCGCATGCTGTACATTTGGTTGAGGCCGCAGGGCTCGTATTTCGACGGCATCAGGAACAAGTCGCTCCCCGCCTCGATGAAATGTGCGAGCTCTTTGTCAAATCCGAAGACAGCGGCCATCTGCTGGGGGTACTTCTTGCGCACGGCATCAAATTGCCTTTCGACGCTTTTCTCCCCATCACCAAGCAGGATGAACTGCACGTTCATCTGCATCAACTCGTCCAGAATCTCCAGGACCAGGTCAAATCCCTTCTGCTCAACCAGCCTTGAGATCGAGCCGATAAGGGGGGTCGATTCTTTGAATGGGAGGTTGAATCGCGTGAGGAGGGCCCGCTTGTTATCGAGCTTGGCGTCGAGCGATTTGGCATCGTACTTGCGATAGATGAATTCGTCCGCCGCGGGATTCCAGACGTGGTAGTCGATTCCGTTCAGGATTCCGCGGAGATCTTTCTTTCGCTTCGTCAGAAGGCCGTTCAATCCGGCCCCGTATTCGTCGGACGTCGAAATTTCCTGGGCGTAGCGCTCGCTGACGGTCGTGATCGCATCAGCGAAATGCAACGCCGTCTTCAGGAAATTGAATTTCCCGTACGCCTCAACACCCTCGGGCTGGAAAAGCGATTTCGGCAATCCGGTCTTCTCGAACGTATCAGCGGCGAACGCACCCTGGTATGCCATGTTGTGGATGGTGAAGACAGTCTTGATCGGTTTGAAGAAATTGTCGGAGCTATAAAGGGTCCTGATGTACGCGGGTACGATTCCGGTTTGCCAATCGTTGCAGTGGATGATGTCCGGCTGCCAGCCCAGTCTCTTGAGGGTTTCCAGCACACCTCTGCAGAAGAAGATGAACCGTTCGTCGTTATCTTTGTAGTCTTTCTTTCCGACCGGACTCTGGTAGATGCCGTCCCTGCCGAAGTATGTTGGGTTGTCCAGAAAGTACACCTGGACTTTCTCTTTGAGATTGCTGATGAAGGACGACTTCACGTTTCCGATCTCAATGTTCTTGCCGACGGGAACGGGAATATCCTTGAGCCGGATGATGTCGTGGAGTTTGAACCTGCGCTCGCTGATGAATCGATAGCGAGGCATCATGATACGGATTTCGTGACCGAGTTCCTTGATTGCGTGGGGGAGAGCGCTCGAAACGTCCGCAAGGCCCCCCGTTTTCGCAAATGGATCAACTTCGCTTGAGAGAAAGAGGATGTTGAGGGGTTTGGACATTGAGTTTTTGTTCGAAAATTCAGAAAAAAGCGTTGAAATTTACCCATATTTCTGCACATACGCAATCAAAAAATGGAAGTGCATTTCCTCGCAGGCGCGCCATGGCACTTCGTCTCGCAGAACTCAGAAGCAACGCTGAATCAGTCCCCAGAGACTTCGGGGCACACGATGGGGACGAGACGCCTCCACTCGCTCTGCCGCTGCGATGAACAAGGTCTTGAAATGAAAACCACTACGGCGATGAAGAAGTTCAGCAATTCAGGAACCACTCAGAGTCTCTGGAGGAAAATCCTTGACTCTTTTGCACGCGTTGAGTATCTTTCTTCAGTCTAAATCCAGAGCACGGGGCAAGCTATAGGGAATTTGTTAAAGGTTACGGTCTGAACAAGCGATCTGAATCTCTTTGTTCAGCGTCTTGAGGTGTGAGGTAGGACAAGCCTTCTGCAAATTCGGTGCTGCTCCGACAAATCAGTTTAGCCGGATGAGAAAGCTTGTTGATCTCTCATTCGGCTTTTTTCGTTTTCTATGAAGCGACTCTGCACACTTGTCACGTTTTCTCTTCTTGCTGGCGCAGCATACGCGCAGCCAGGACCCGACGTTCGGATCCTCAGCGAAGATGCGCGTTCTCTCGTGATCGAGTTTGTTCCCGTTTTCTCAAGCGGGGCCGTGCTCGCCGATAACGGTCGACAATACACACGTTTTCGGTTTCAGAACGCGATCGCTGAACGCGGGGAACAGGGTTCGCCCATTCTTCCGTACCGTGCGACCTTGATCAATCTTCCGTCGCGCCAATTCACGCTGCAGGTCATTGCCACCGAATTCAGCGACCTCGCGGGTGTGCAGGCGGCCACGCATCCGATTCTGAAACCGGATAGGGACTTCGGCCTGATCCCGGTCTACACCGCCCCAAAGCGCGACTTTGTGAGCAATGATTTGGCCCCTGTGCAGATCGCCGAGCTTGCCGATGTCGGTGAGTCACGTGGTCTCATAATCGGGACGCTGAGACTCTACCCCGTCCAAGTATCACTCGGGAGGAGTTTGGCGAGGGTATACAGTCGGATCGTCGTTCGGATCGAGTTTTCGGCGGGTGGGGTTGGGCTTCCCGGATCACTGTTCCTGAAGAACGAATTCCCCACGACCTCTCTAACCGGAACGGTCAGGCAGTCTCGATCAGCCGTTTCGGATTCTCCGCTCGCTCAAGGTGAATGGTACAAGATGGAAGTGAAAGAGAGCGGCATCTACAGGATTGACCAGGACCTCTTTGCGAAGGCGAGCATTCCGCTCAGCTCCATCGGAAATATCCGCTCCGTTCGGATCTTCGGCAACGGGGCTGAAGAGCTCTCCGAGAATCTCCTTGCGCCGCGGGCGAACGGGCTGGAGGAGATTCCTCGTCTCGTCGTGGACAAGAATGGGAATGGGACTCTCGATCCCGAGGATTTCATCCTCTTTTATGGGAAGTCGACCCGGGGATGGAAGTACGATCCAGCAGGGAAGACCTTCAACCACTACATCAATCACTACACAGAGACGAGCAATTACTTCCTGACATTCGGGGGAACGGGACGCGGAAGGGATATGTCAATCCTCGTTTCCACGAATGACGCTGACGCGTATCGTCCTCCTGATTTTCAGGGAAGAGCTTTTGTGGAAAATGAGCTCGAAAACCTGGTGAATTCGGGGCGTCAGTGGATCGGTCAATCCTTCGACGTCACGACAAAGGTCAACGTGTTCACCACCAGCGTGCCCGGCGTGGTGAGCTCCAAACCGATGATCTATCGGTTCGTTTTTCTGAGCCGCTCGACATCGACTGACACGTTTCGGGTTCAGGAGAACAACCAATTTTTCGGTGATCCGATTCTTATGTATCCGATCAACGTCTCGTCCATTGAGAACGATAAGGCCTACCAGACGCCGGTCGAGACTTTTCAACGCACTGGTGACATCCCGAATGATCGGAGTGTGCTCAGGATTACCTTCGGGACGGGCAATTCTGCAGCCCAGGGATGGATCGATTGGTTTGAGATTCTGTTCCGGCAGCGTTTCGAAGCCATCAACGACTTTCTCCTCTTTGCGTCTCCCGACACGACAGTGACCGTTGAATACTCGATCTCGAAGCTCTCCTCGCGCGACGTCTATGTGTTCGACGTCGGCCAGCATCATGACGTCAAGCAGATGACAAACCTGACGTTCGACCCTGCTGATGTCTCCGCCTGCAGGTTCCAAGCTGCGCAGAGCGCCGGATCTGTCCATGAGTTTGCCGTAGTCGGTCCGACGGGATACAAAACGCCGACCAATATCAAGCGCATCAGTAATTCGAATCTGCACGGCAATTCCGGCGGTGCGGAGTTCGTCATCATCGCCCCGCAAGAGTTCTTGACCGAAGCCGATCGCCTCAAGGCCCATCGGGAGAGGTACGATCAACTTAAGACTCTTGTGGTCAACGTCGAGCAGATCTTCAATGAGTTCTCTGTAGGCATGCCCGACCCGATGGCAATCCGCGACTTCTTGAAATACGCTGACACGACCTGGGCTACGAAGCCCCAGTACGTCTTGTTCTTCGGCCGCGGGAATTTTGACTACAAGAATATCAAGAGCACGGAGACGAATTGGATCCTTCCGTACGAATCGATGGAATCTCTCCAGCAGATCGAAACGCTGGCCAGCGATGATTACTTTGTGATGCTTGATCCGCATGGTCCGCGAATTTCCATTGCGACTGGGCGATTGCCGGTTCGATCGGCGAATGAAGCGAAAGATGTGGTTGACAAAATCATCGCGTACGAGACCTCTGCTCCTCTCGATTCCTGGCGGAACAGGATAACATTTGTGGGAGACGACGGCCTGACGTCAACGGGCGATGACGGATCCGTTCACACTGCCCAGTCGGAGGAGTTAGCACAGCTGTTCACGCCAGCGAGCTTCCAAAAAGACAAAATCTACATTGTCCAATATCCAACGGTAAGTGGATCCACAGGAAGAAGGAAGCCGACGGCAAACGAGGCAATTGTTGAGGCTATCAATCGCGGAACACTGATACTGAACTTCACTGGCCATGGGAACACGGAGCAGTGGGCCCACGAGAAGATCTTTGCGCAGGATGAGGATTTCGCCAAACTCAAGAACGCGGGGAAACCGTTCTTTCTCGTCGCTGCGACGTGTGCCTACGCAGTGTACGACTACCCATTTAAAGTGACTTCCGGCGAGCAGCTCCTGGTCATGGCGCAAAATGGCGCTATCGGCGTTGTGACGGCCTGCCGCGCTGTGTACTCCGGGGACAACGCGTTCTTCAATCGCACGCTCTACGGGCATCTCTTTCAGCGCGACGCGCAAGGACGACCGGTCCGGTTGGGTGATGCCATGTACGCGACGAAGCAGCTTCTGTTCAGCACCAACGATCTCAAGTATAACCTTCTGGGCGATCCAACGATGCGGCTCGCCATACCACGCGATCTTGCCAATGTTGATAGTATTAACGGGCAAAGCGCAACGAGGCTGATTACGGTTGGAGCGCTCGGCCAAGTGAGGGTGAAAGGAAATGTGAAGGGGACCGGAGGCTCATCGGCAAGCACATTCACGGGTCGCGCGCTTCTCGAAGCGTACGACTCAAAGAAACGCGTCGTCGTTCCGGAGTGGGGTGATTACTCCTTCGAGCTGGCGGGCAGCCTCATCTATCGGGGTGAGATTTCTGTGAAGGCGGGTGTCTTCGAAGGGACATTCCCGATCCCCAAAGACGTATCGTATGACGATAACCGGTCGCGCATCGCGCTGTACGCGTGGAGTGATTCGACCGATGCAAGCGGCTATTCGGAGAACATTTCCATCGCTGGCACGGCACCCGCCGCCGTCGACACCGTTGGACCCCAGATGACGATCCTTCTTGAGGATCCATCGTTTCGTCCGGGTGATGTTGTCAAGCCGGACGCAACGCTCATCGTTGACCTGGTTGACGCAAGCGGCATCAATACCTCGACGGCAGGCATCGGCCATCGTCTCGAAGCGACGCTCGACAATTCCGCCAAGTTGATTGACCTGACGAATTTTTATCGTGGCAATCTCGACACCTATCAGAGCGGTCAGGTGCGCTATCAATTTGCCGGCCTTGCGGAAGGACGTCACTCGGTTGCAGTGAAAGCGTGGGATATTCACAATAATTCTTCCCTGGCGGAGACGTACTTCGAAGTCCGATCGGAATCACAGCTGTCGATCTACAACGTGTTCAATTTCCCGAATCCGTTCGGGCGTTCGACGACATTTACGTTTCAGCGGAATTCCACCGATCCGATCGATATCGAAGTGAAGATCTACACCGTCGCCGGCAGGCTGATTCAGACCATCGAGTCACCCTCTGTAGTGGATCGCTTCGTTCAAATCCCCTGGGACGGTCGCGACCGCGATGGCAGCGAACTTGCAAATGGAGTGTATTTGTACAAAGTCATTGCGAAATCGTTGGATCGGACTTCAACAAGCGAGGCGCTTGGAAAGCTCTCCGTGCTTCGTTGAGCGGGCTCAAGTGCACCTGTGGAGATTGACGCGGAGCAACCAGGATGTTGTATATCACATCAAAATGGACTATTTTATTCAGCCCGACAATTGCTGTGTCGGATGTTGTATTCTTCTAGGAGGATGGTTGTCATGGTGAAGCGACTCTGTGGGTTCGTGATCGTCGTGCTGCTTGCAGCGATGGAGACTGTTTACGCTCAGGTTTCAACATCTGCGGTTCCGTTTCTTCTCATCGCGCCGAATTCCCGCGCGAGCGGCATGGGAGAAGCGGGGGCCGCACTTGCCGATGATGCTTCCGCTTTGTACTGGAATCCGGCCGGACTCGCCTTCCAGGAGGGGCAGGAGATCAGCATCTCGCACGCGAACTGGCTGCCGGCATTCAATCTCTCCGACCTGTTCATCGATTATCTCGTGTACCGACGGAATGTGCCTGGACTCGATGGGACGATGGCAGCGAGTATCACATACCTCAACCTCGGGACCTTTACCCGCACGGAAAACGATCCGACGCCCTTAGAGACGTTCAAAGCATACGAATTTGCCGTGACCGTGGGCTACGCAACGAGGCTCACGGATGCTCTCGGACTTGGCATAAATGGTCGTTTCATCCATAGCAGGCTCGCTCCCTTCGGCACGGCTGAGGAAAAAGGCAGGGGGATTGCGTCGGGCTTCAGCTTCGATGTTGGCGTGCTGTACAAACCGCGGACTCTTGAAATTCCGCTGACCGGCGTCGACATCGGAAACCACTTGAGCGTCGGCCTGAACCTTTCGAACATCGGTCCGGCATTAACCTACATTGACAAGGCTCAAGCCGACCCGCTGCCGACCAGTTTCCGGCTTGGCCTCGGCTACAAGCTGCTCGACGGTGAGTTCAACAAGCTCACGGCTATTCTCGATGTCAGCAAGCTTCTCGTGCGGAAAAAAGCGGATGGGACGAGCGATCCGTTCTACAAAGCTATCTTCACCTCGTGGGCGGACAAGCCGCTCCGACAGGAGCTCCGTGAATTCGTGACCGGCATGGGTCTGGAATACTGGTACGGATCGCCGAAGTTCATCGCGCTGCGCGCCGGATACTTCTATGAGGATCCGCAATACGGGAACCGGAAATTCTTGACTTTCGGTGCAGGCGTCCGATATGACATCTACGGATTCGACTTCAGCTACATCAGCACGTTTGAGGAACAACATCCACTCGGAGAAACCCTGCGGTTCACGCTTCTGATCTCCTGGGGCAGCACATCCGAATAACCAGGCTGCCTGACCGCAATAGCGGAAACGGTTGTGGTGCGTTTCTTCACAAGAGTAACCGGGAGATCCATGGCAGCTCGTCGAGTTTTCCTCTCGCTGTTTCTCTCTAGCGCAGTCCTCATCGCGCAGGATCGATCATCCCTCGGCACACCGAGGACAGGACGCGCTCTTCACTTGCAGCGCCAGGTTCTTACTTTGCCGTCCCGGCAAAAGCTCCAGCTGCGCAAGCTTGGCAGCGACACGCTCCGCGTCCTGGCGATCATGGTTGATTTCCAGAAGGACTCGGATCCCCTCACGACGGGCGACGGCGGGTTCCAGACGGCGAGCCCGACTTCAAAGATGATCGATCCGCCGCCGCACGATTCGAGCTATTTTGCCTTCAAGCTCCAGTTTCTCTCGAACTACTTCCGCAAAGTCTCCAAAGGGAAGGCGCAGGTACGGGGTGATGTGCTCGGCCGCGTGATCACGCTCTCAAACCCAATGTCGTCCTACTCGCCGCCGAAAGGGACAGGGGACAACCGGCGACTCGCCGAACTCGTCGTTGAAAGCTGGCGGAAAGCCGATTCTTTATACCCCTCCATCCAGTTCTCCAGGTACGATGCGTTTGCCCTCTTCCACGCGGGTGTCGGCAGAGACATCGATTTGGTTGGGGCGTTGGGGTACGATCCGACGCCGAGTGACATCCCATCGGTTACTGTCAATCTCAGAACTCTCCGCGAGTACCTCAGGGATCCGAACTACACCGGCATCCCGGTGAACAATGGGAGTTTCCGCATCACCAACACTATGATACTCCCGGAGACGGAAACGAGACTCATACCGACAGGGACTCGCGAGGACACCCTCCACGGAAGCATCAACGGGCTGCTCGCCAATTCGTTCGGGAGCATTCTCGGCCTTCCCGATCTCTTCGACACCAAGCAAGGCTCTTCCGGAATCGGAGGCTACGGGCTGATGGATGTCGCGGGAGGGACATTCTTCTTTGCAGGATTGTTCCCACCTGAGCCATCGGCGTGGGAGAAAGTGTATTTGGGATGGGTTACGCCCATCACGGTGAGTCCGGGAACATCAGTGCTTTCCCTTCCGGCCGTTGGGCTGACGAGTGTGGCTCAGGATACGATCTACAAGATACCGATCAGTGATCGTGAGTACTTCCTCATTGAGAATCGCAGCCGTGATCCCCAGCGGAATGGCCAACGGCTGACGGTTCGAGACGGCAATTTCACGGTCACGCGCTCCTTCCCGGATGACATGGACGGGTTCCGGCTTGATGATGTCAGCGCAATAGGAGGTTCTGTGATTGATGTGGAGGACTTCGATTGGGCTCTGCCAGGCTTCTCTCCTGATGGCGAAGAATACCGAGGCGGGGGAGTTCTCATTTGGCACATCGATGAGGACGTTATCACGAAGGGTTTGGTCGACAACACGGTGAACACGAACCGAAGTCGACCAGGCGTCGATCTTGAAGAGGCCGACGGCTCACAGGATATTGGCAGAGCGTTCGAATTTGGAACGGAATATGGCTGGCCGCTCGATTGCTGGTTTAGCGGAAATCCCTCGATAACGTACAAGAATATCTTCGATAGGAATTCCTATCCCCATTCGAATGCCAACAGTGGAGCTCAGAGCCTAATCACAATCAACAACTTCAGTGTGCGCCTGCCGCGGATGACGGCGACAGTGCAGATTGGTGATGGGCAATTCCAGCGCATCAAGGGCTTTGCGCGCATGCTTCCTTCAGGAAGCACAACCGTGCCACCGACGGTCACGGGCTCCACGATCATTGCGTGCGCAAACGACGGAGTCTACGTCTTTCAACCGGATGGGTCAAGCAGGACTCAAGATGAAACCGGATTATTCTGGCCGAAGGGAGGTCAATTCAGCATTGCTGCTCTTGATCTGGGATCGGGGAATAGTGTGCTTGCCGGAGCGCAGGATAGCTCGTTGTACATCTGGACGATCGGCGACAGGAATGCCGACGGTCTCATCGATACCGTGCAGACGGTCGTCGTTCCGCTCGGCGAACGGATCTCGACTCCCCCGATGTTTGCCGATATCTTCATCACGCGCTCCATTGTGGTCGTCGGGAATCGCGGCTCAACCTGGCAGGTTGATCTGAATGGAACGGTTCAACGGAAAGGCACGATTTCCGCTCAGGAGGTTACATCCATCGCCCAATTGCCGACACCAAGCCTTTCCAGACCCTCAGAGGTCTTTTATGTAACGCGCGATCGTCTCTTCAGCGACCAAACGTCCATCCCGCTGGGTGATTCATCGCGACCGTGGTTGGTGGCGGGCGGCGTGGCTCGCTTGAGCAACTTCGTCGTTGCTGCCCAACAAGGGAGCACGAAGGTTGTCGTGTACGATCGCGCGCTAGCCAACAAGCTGTTCGAGTATATCGTGGCGGAGGGTGCAATATCCTCTCTCGCTGTCGCGGATCTTGACGCGGATGGGAACGGGGATATCATTGTTCTCGCGGGGAGGTATCTCTACGCGTTCAATCGGGCAGGCGCAGTGATGGGGGGATTCCCCATCGCCGCGAGCAATGACAATATCTTCGTTGGCGTTCCCTTAATCGCCGACATCAATGCTGACGGTTTCGCCGATGTTGTTGTGCTTGATTCGTCAGGCGAGCTTACCGGTTATGATCGTTCCGGTCGGAGACTCGATGGATTCCCTCTTCAGTTCACCTCGACCGGTGAGACGATGTCCGGTCTGTTTCGGACCCTCGAGGGAAAAATCGGGTTGGTTGGTGTTTCAAGGTCTGGTGCGATACAGGCGCTCGAGCTGAACGCGCCTTTCAAGACCGAAGGGATTGCATGGTCGCAGCATCTCGCGGACGCTCGCCATGTGAACTTCGGCGGCTCGACGACGGTTGTTGTCGCCCCGCCCTCGGAGCTGCTACCTCACTCTCGCGTATACAACTGGCCGAATCCGGTGTACGGTTCAACCACCCAAATTCGCTACTATACGCCTGAGGATGCAGACATCACGGTGAAGATTTTCGATCTGACGGGGGCTGCTCTCACGGAATTGAAGTCTCGCTCTGTCGGAGGCCTGGACGGAGAGATCACGTGGGATGTTACCGACATTCAAAGCGGGGTGTACCTCGCGCGTGTGGAGGCTGTGAGCGGAAGCCGCAGCGAGGTCGCCATCATTAAGATCGCGATCGTGAAGTGATGAATCCGGTAGTGAAGTTACCGGCGAGGTGGTACCTCATGAGCGCTCTGGCGCTCCTCGTGCTGGCCTGTGAGCGTGAAATCCCGCTGGTGAACGAAACAGAGAGCTTCTCCGGCTACCGCATTGAGGGTATTGTGTCGGATCGCCTCGGGAATCCGGTGCGCGGTGTTCCGATCGCGCTCAGCTATGACTACGAGTTGGTGGATGACGCTCCGCCTCCGTCGAAGACCTATGAGGTCGTTGATGAGAATAAGCCAATCCGCGTTGCCGTTTACGACCGCGAGAATAGGCTTCTGCGCCAGCTCTTCCAAGGGCGTCCTTCACCGGGTACACTCCTCGTGGAGTGGGATCAGCGCGACAATATTGGGAACCCTGTGCCAAGCGGCGTGTACTCTGTCCAGTATTTCGTTGACAGCCAGTTGAAGATGTCGTATCCCGTCACGGTCAGCGGTGCAGTCACCGCACGAACGGATTCCCTGGGTCATTATGTTATCCCCGACAATAACCTCCCGGTCGGATTCTATCCCGTACCACTCTATTCTTCCGATGGGAGGAGTTATCTCGGGAATTATCGAATTTCCTCATATATGGTCTTGGAATTCCAACTCGAGCCGAAGCGAGCTGCAGGCGTTGTTCTCGTGAAGGACCAGGTGACACGAGTTGATATCAAAGTCTAGCTGATGCCGAGGAAATCTCTCCTTCTTATCGCACTCGTTCTTCTGGCGAGTCGGCTTGCCGCGCAGGATGATGACTATCCGCGCCCCGACCTCACGTGGCAAACCATTGAAACGCCGCATTTCCTCGTTCACTTCCATAACGGGGCCGAGCGGTCCGCGCGGGAGATCGCTGCGATAGCGGAGCGGGTCTACGGACCGATCACGCAGATGTACCAGCACGAGCCGGATCAAAAGGTCAGCTTCGTCATCCGCGATCACGATGACTACTCCAACGGCGCTGCGTATTTCTACGATAACAAGATCGAGCTCTGGGCTCCGGCCCTCGATTTCGAACTGAGAGGCACGCATCCCTGGCTGCATGATGTCGTGTCCCACGAGTTCACGCACATCGTCCAGATCCAGACCGCGATGAAGCTGGGTCGGCGGTTCCCCGCGATTTACTTCCAATGGTTGGGCTACGAGGCGGAGCGACGCACGGATGTCCTGTACGGATACCCCAACGTTATCGTCTCCTATCCGATTTCGGCGTTCGTGATCCCCAGCTGGTTTGCCGAAGGCGTCGCGCAATACAATGATCCCAACTTCAAGTACGATTACTGGGATTCGCATCGGGATATGATTCTGAGAATGTACATGCTCGATGGCAACCCGCTCACGTGGGAGGAAATGTCGGTCTTCGGCAAGACCAGCCTCGGCAACGAGTCGTCGTACAACGCCGGATTTTCAATTGTTCAGTACATCTCCGATACGTACGGGATTGAAAAACTGATCAAGATCTCTCGGGCGCTGGGGAGTCTGCCACGGGTGACCGTGGATGGCGCGATATCCGATGTGCTTGGCAAATCGGGTCAGCAGCTGTATGAGGAATGGAGGAGGGCGAAAACCGAATACTACCGGAGCGTTGGCCGTTCGATCGAGCCCACGAAGGTTGAGGGAACGCTGATAGAACGGGAGGGCTTCGGCAATTTCTATCCGACATTCTCGCCGGATGGAAAAAAACTGACCTACGTTTCAAACAAACATGAGGATTATTTCAGCCTGAGTTCCGTCCATGTCTATGATTTCGAGAAGAGGACGAGCACGAATCTCAGGATCGCCGCCCGATCCACGCTCTCCTTCTCACCCGATGGACGCTATCTCCATTACTCCAAACAGTCGCGGGAGAACGGCTTCTGGGCCAAGCTTTTCGATCTCTATCGATATGACACAATGAAAGAAAAGGAAGAACGACTTACGTACGGTCTACGCGGATGGAATCCTCGATTGTCCCGGGATGGGTTGAAGATCGTCTTCTGCCAAGGAAGCGATGGAACCGCCAACATCAGTGTGTCGGATTCCAATGGGAAGAATGTGCGGCGAGTGACCCAATTCAAAAACGGCGAACAGGTCTACACGCCCGTCTGGTCACCTGACGGAACGAGCATTGCCT